>CAJUGZ010000308.1 GCA_910585855.1 uncultured Lachnospiraceae bacterium
GGTATGCAAAAAAAGGGGCGTGTTTAGCCCGGATGATAGGAAAGAGGATGTTTTATGGCTGATAAAATCTTTCCTTACACCTGTTTTGTTTCGGTTGTGGTGAGGGCGAATTGCGCCCCGGTCTGTCCGGCTGCATCTGCCAAAAGGCAGAAGTCTTAGAACTTCTTGCTTTTTGGAAATCGGAACAGCAGGCTGCCCACCGTTCCAGAATCTGGCGTCCCCCTCTGAAAAACTCTAATGCATAATAGAATTTTACAGAAAATTGAAAAAAGAGATTGACCTTCTCTATACCGATTGGTATACTAGAGAGAAGAGGTGGTGATGCAGTGGACAACCGGGAGATTATTATGCAGTGTGCGCTGAATTTATTTTCAGATAAAGGTTATGATTCGGTAGGTGTGCAGGAGATTGCAAAGGCAGCAGGGATTACAAAGCCTACCTTGTACTATTATTTTAAAAGCAAGCATGGTCTTTTGGAAGCTTTGATTCAGGAAAAAGGAGAGTTGCTGATGAAGCAACTTATTCGGTCGGTAGAAATATCTGGTGGTATTTCTGAAAAACTTTTGCGGCTGGCACATGCTTATGTTGAGTTTTCTACAGAAGATGAAAAGTTTTTTATGCTGATGCTGTGTCTGATGTATTATCCTAGACAGAATGAAGCACATCAAGCGATTGCACCACTGATTCATAAGCAGTATTGTTTGATTACAGAAACTTTTGAACGAGAGTCAAAGTACCTTGGCAATATGAACGGCAGACAGGAGCAGTTTGCTATGGGATTTCTTGGAACACTGGACAGTTATATAACAATACAGTATGAACGAGGAAAAAGCCGGGAAGAAATTCGGGATTTTGGTGCAGTTTATTCTGTTGTTCATCAGTTTTTGCATGGTATTTTTTCATAAAAAATGACAGGAGGAAAGACAGATATGGCGTGGTATGAGGAGGCAGTGTTTTATCATATGTATCCGTTAGGAATGACAGGATCACCATATGAAAATAAGGAGGAGGGTGTGGTACACCGAATGGAGGAATTAAAGCTGTGGATTCCTCATTTGGTAGATTTGAATTTTAATGCGATTTATATTGGTCCCTTATTTGAGTCTACTACACATGGATATGATACAAAAGACTATCGGCTGGTAGATCGCAGATTGGGAGATAATAAAGATTTTAAAGAATTTGTAGAACTTTGTCATAAAGAAGGCATCCATGTTGTAGTGGATGGTGTATTTAATCATACAGGCAGAGAGTTTTTTGCCTTTCAGGATTTAAAAGAAAAGCGGGAAGGCTCTCGATATAAGGATTGGTATAAAGGAGTTAATTTTTGGGGAAATACACGTTATAATGATGGATTTGGCTATGAGGCATGGAGAAATTGTTTTGAACTTGTGAATCTGAATCTAAGAAATCCAGAAGTAAAAAACTATTTATTTGAAACGATTGATTTTTGGATTGATGAGTTTGATATAGATGGAATTCGTTTAGACTGTGCCGACTGTTTGGATTTTGATTTTATGAAGGAGATGCGGTGGAGAACTGGGCAGAAAAAAGCAGATTTTTGGCTGATGGGTGAAGTGATTCATGGAGATTATTCCCGTTGGGTAAATGATGAGATGCTTCATTCGGTGACAAATTATGAACTGCATAAGGGATTATATTCTGGGCATAATGATCAAAACTATTTTGAAATTGCACATACGATCCGCAGACTGTTTGATGCCAATGGTGGACTTTGCAGAGGACGGCGGCTTTATAGTTTTGTGGATAATCATGATGTAGAACGGATTGCAAGTAAATTAAAACAGAAAGAGCATCTCTATCCGGTGCTGTTGCTGCTTTATACGCTTCCGGGAATTCCTTCGATATATTATGGATCGGAATGGGGGATAGAAGGGAAAAAAGAAAATGGCAGAGATGAGCCTCTTCGTCCTTATATTGACGGAAAGAGTATTGAAAGCAGACAGAATAAGATTAGCGATTGGGTAAAACTGCTTGGAAAACTTTATCAGGAAAATAAAGAAATTCCTTATGGACGCTATCAGGAGTTAATGCTGAAAAACCGACAGTATGCTTTTGCAAAAAGACTGGAAAATTCTGCAGTAGTAGTAGCAGTAAATAATGATGAAAAAGAAGAGGAAATCTGTATCCCTGGATTTATGGGGGCTTGCAAAGCAGTGGACTTGGTTACAGAGGAAGAGATTTCTGTAGAAGGAAATGGAATGATGAAGATTTTGGTGTCCGGCAATCGGGGAAGATTGATAAAAGTAACGGCATTGTAATTATATAGAATAAATAGGTTGAAATATACCGAAGAATAAAAGGGAAAGGAACTGCTAATGGCAGAGATAGGAACTAGGAAATGGAAAAAGAAAGAGAATTGGGGTTAGAGAAAGAGGAAGAAAAAGATTTGGGTGTGATTACAGAAATTGATCGCTATTTATTTGGAGAAGGAACACACTATCAAATTTATAAGAAGATGGGTGCACATCCAATGGAATTGAACGGGCAATGGGGTGTTTACTTTGCGGTATGGGCTCCAAAGGCGAAAAATGTCAGTATTGTTGGAGATTTTAATGGCTGGATGGGATATAATCACAATATGAAGCCGCTTGGGACTTCCGGGATTTTTGAATTATTTATACCGAATCTTGGAGAAGGGGCTCTTTATAAATATGCTGTAACCGGAGCAAACGGACAGACCATTATGAAGTCCGATCCTTATGGAGTGGCATGTGAATTTCGCCCGAATACAGCTTCTATTGTTCGGAATATTGATGGATTTGCATGGACAGATGCAGACTGGATGAATCAAAAGAAAACAAAGGATATTCGAAAAGCACCAATGGCAATCTATGAGGTACATATTGGCTCATGGAAAAAGAATGATAATGCTGAACGGGCAGGTTTTTATAACTACCGGGATATGGCACATGAACTGGCAGCTTATGTAGAGGATATGGGATATACCCATGTGGAACTGATGGGAATTGCAGAACATCCATTTGACGGTTCTTGGGGTTATCAGGTAACAGGATATTTTGCTCCTACTGCTCGATATGGAACAGCACAGGATTTAATGTATTTTATTAACTATATGCATGAAAGAAAAATAGGAGTTATTTTGGATTGGGTTCCGGCACATTTTCCAAGAGATGAACATGGACTTGCTAATTTTGATGGAACACCTACGTATGAATATGCTGATCCTAGAAAAGGGGAACATCCAGACTGGGGAACAAAAGTATTTG
Organism: uncultured Lachnospiraceae bacterium; assembly: GCA_910585855.1. GTDB lineage: Bacteria > Bacillota > Clostridia > Lachnospirales > Lachnospiraceae > MGBC114844. Next base: position 3,252 of record CAJUGZ010000308.1, read on the forward strand.
ATTATGGTCGCAGAGAAGTTGTAGATTTCTTGATTTCTAATGCAATTTATTGGATAGAAGAGTATCATGTAGATGGACTTCGTGTGGATGCAGTGGCTTCTATGCTTTATTTGGACTATGGACGCAATGCCGGACAATGGGTACCAAATTTTTACGGCGGACATGAAAACTTAGAAGCGATTGAATTTTTTAAACATTTAAATTCTATTATGGAAAGACGAGATCCGGGGACTATGATTATTGCAGAGGAATCGACTGCATGGCCGAAGGTAACAGTAAGACCAGAGGACGACGGACTTGGATTTACTCATAAATGGAATATGGGATGGATGAATGATTTTTTGGAGTATGTAAAAAGAGATGCATTGTTTAAAAAATATGCACATGATAAAATGACATTTAGTATGACATATGCATATAGTGAAAATTATATTTTGGTATTATCCCATGATGAGGTCGTACATTTAAAATGTTCTATGTTAGAGAAAATGCCGGGTTATTATGAAGATAAATTTAAGAACTTAAAGGTTGCTTATACATTTATGTTTGGACATCCGGGGAAAAAGCTGCTTTTTATGGGACAGGAGTTTGCACAGCTTCGGGAGTGGAGTGAGGAGCGGTCGCTTGATTGGTATTTATTAGAAGAGCAACCTCATCAGGATATGAAAGACTATGTAAAGACATTGCTGCATTTATATAAAGAACATCCGGCTATGACAGAGTGTGATGATAGCTGGGAAGGATTTGAATGGATGAATTGTGAAGATGGAGATCGGAGTACATTTAGTTATGTGCGTAAGAATAAAGATCAGACAAGATGTTTGCTTTTTGTATTTAATTTTACTCCGGTGGCACGAGAGGATTATCGGGTTGGTGTGCCGAATCTGACAGAGTATCGGGTGATATTGGATAGTAATCAGCCTGATTTTGGAAAAGGTGCGGATACGGTGTATAAGGCAGAAGAGGTGGAATGTGATAAGCAGGAACAGTCGATTGCTTTTGTATTACAGCCTTTGAGTGCTTATGTAATGGAATTTTCTAATATTCATAAGAGGAAGAAAGCACCTGTGGTAAAGAAGGCAGTGGATAAGAAATTGGTTCGCCTTTCGAAAAAAACTAGCCGAAATGCTAAGAAAAAGAAATAAGAAGGATAAAAGGACAGCACTTTTTTTAAGGTGCTGTTTTTTGGAGGATATTTTTGGGTTGGGAGGATGTTTGGGGACGCTGGGGGACGCCAGATTTGAAAACGGCAGGCAGCCTGCTGTTCCGCTTTCCAAAAAGTAAGAAGTTCTAGGACTTCTGCCTTTTCTTTGATTCAGCCGTACAGACCGGGGTGCAATTCGCCCTCCTTTCAGCCGAAACGAAATGGGTGTAAGGAAGGATTTTACCAGCCATAAGAGATTCTCTTTTCTATCATACGGGCTAAACACACCCCTTTTTTTTCACACCCTGCATGGAAGCAGGAT
>CAJUGZ010000309.1 GCA_910585855.1 uncultured Lachnospiraceae bacterium
GCCCCTTTTTTTGCATACCCTGCATGGAAGCAGGATATGCAAAAAATTCTAAGTTTTCGAACAGAAGCCCAAAACTTTCTAACCGTTCTCCGAAGTCGCTGGCAAAGGACAGGAGCAAACCGCCTCTCGCTGTTGGCTGAATAACAGTAGAAGTTATATTTTATTACAGAGCAAGTTTTCCGTAAAGTTTAGACATCATTCTTTTTTGTTTCGGAGTCAAGAAACAGTCAGATTCGAAAACAGTGGGCAGCCTGCAGTGACTTTGGAAAAAAGTTAGAACTTCTTGCTTTTTGGAAACTGGAACAGCAGGCTGCTCACTGTTTTCGAATTTGGCGTCCTCTGACGTCCTCTGGTGTTCTCCTTCCATTATCCAATTTATTAAAGTTATAGAAATAAATACAAGACATTTTTCTTATTTAGGTGTATACTGGTATTGGCATGGAGAGGGAAGCGTGCAGTTTTCGTCTTAACTTTGACTTATGTATGGGTTAAGGGAAGAGTTTTAAACAGGAAGAGTAGAGAAGGAACCAGTTGATACAATAAAATGGAGGAGATAAAAATGGAAAGAACCGTGTTTTATCCAGAGAAGATGTATACTTATATTCGTGGTTATGCTTCCGGGGCGGGGATGACACAGACATTAAAGGCATTGTCATTTGCAAGGGACAAGCATGAGGGACAGACTCGGAAAGGAGGAGAACCTTATATTGTGCATCCGCTTACTATGGCGTGCAATGCATTAAGTATCGGGATTCGGGAGGATAATATTATTGCAACGATTCTGCTTCATGATGTTTGTGAGGATTGCGGTATTAGTTTAGAAGAACTTCCGGTGGATGATGTTGTGCGGCGCAGTGTAGCATTGATGACATTTCGGGTTATGGAAGGAGAAACCAAAGAGATTGCCAAGAATCGTTATTATAATGGGATTTTGGAAAGCAGAGAGGCTGCTATTACAAAATTGGTTGACCGCTGCCATAATGTTTCTTGTATGGCGGGAACTTTTTCGAAGGAAAAGTTAAAGGCATATATTGAAGAAACCAGACAGTATGTACTTCCGCTTCTTCGAAAGATAAAGCAGAGGTATCCAGATGAAGCAGATGCTTTGTTTGTGTTAAAATATCATATTGTAAGTGTGGTGGATTCAATTGATGCTATGATTCAAATTTATGAAAAGGAAGCGGATACAGATAAAATAGAATGTTTTGATTAAATGCTTAATGAAATGAAATGGTTAAGGAGAATTTGTAATGAGAATAAAAAGAAAATTAAAAAGGAAGAAAGGGATAGGACTCCTTTTTATTTCTGTTTTGGTAATTAGTATAGGGATGACAGGATGTGGAGCAGGAAATGCAGAAAATACTACTTCTGAACTGCAGGTAGAGCAAAGTACAGAAGTATATTTGACGGGAAAACATTATGTAGAGATTTCTGTAAAAGAAAAAGGAACGATTCGTTTGGAGTTAGATGCGGACAGTGCACCGATTACCGTTACGAATTTTATTAATCTTGTGGAGTCTGGTTTTTATAATGGACTTACATTTCATCGGGTAGTAGATGGATTTATGATACAGGGAGGTGATCCGCAGGGAGATGGATATGGCGGATTGGAAACCAAAATTACCGGAGAATTTTCGGAAAATGGAATAGAAAATCCATTAAAGCATACAAGAGGAGCAATCTCTATGGCACGTTCTATGATGCCGGACAGTGCAAGTTGTCAATTTTTTATTGTACATCAGGACAGCCCGGATTTAGACGGAAAATATGCCGTATTCGGATATGTAACAGAGGGAATGGAAGTAGTAGATGATATCTGTGCAACAGCTACCGGGCAAGATTTTAATGGAGTACTGCCGACAGAAAATCAGCCGGTGATTGAATCAATTTCAGTAATAGACGGAGAATAATGATAATGGAAATCAGAAGAGCAGAAGAAAGAGATTTGGAAGGAATTAATCGTTTGTTAATGCAGGTTTGTTTGGTTCATCATAAAGGCAGACCGGATTTATTCCGATATGGAGCAAAAAAATATACAGATGAACAGTTAAAAGAGATTATCCGTGATGCTCAGCGACCAATTTTTGTGGCAGCAGATGAGAATCAGAATATTTTAGGATATGCATTTTGTATCTTTCAGCAGCATAAGAACGATAATATTTTAACTGATATTAAAACACTGTATATTGATGATTTATGTGTAGAAGAAAACCAAAGAGGACAGCATATCGGCAGCAGTCTATATCAGGCAGTCTATGCATTTGCAAAACAAAATTACTGTTATAATGTAACTTTAAATGTATGGAGTTTAAATGAATCGGCAATAAAATTTTATGAAGCGTGTGGTCTAAAGCCACAAAAAATAGGAATGGAAGTAATTCTATAGAAGAGGACGCTAAAATCCGAAGGAAGGTCTGCTCCGGGTCCGCTTGCGCTTAGCATTTCCTCGTAGCGGACACATAAGGCGCTAAAACACAGCGCCTAAGTGCCGACGGGAAATGATGACCCTGTGCAGACCTTCCTTCGGATTTTGGCTGTGTATTTCTGGCAGAAGAACAGAATAATTATAAATGTTCAGGAATTAAGTAAAACTTATATAGATAGTGATATGGAAAGTATTGCAAAATATGTTGGTTTAACTGCTGATAAAGGGAATTTTAGTAAGAATAAAAATATGTTGTCTGTATTAAAAGACATAGTTTGGGAATGTATGAAACGTTGGAGCAAACTTATAAGGAGGTATTTGATTAAGATGGAGAGATGGACGATTACAGATGAAATAAGAGAATATTTACCATATACTTGTGCATATGCTGAGTTGTATGGTAAAAAGGTGTCAGAGAATGTATATGAAGTGGATTTGATTAGTACGTTTGAAACGCCTCCAAGGTATGAACATCAACCAGAATTGTTGTATGAGGAATGTATTAGGCTAGGAAAGAAATGGACGGATATTGTTTCAAGAGTAAAAAAGGGTATGATATTATAAAAGTTGCAGTTTTTTTCTATCTTTTGATTCAAAAGTTGTTTGGATTGGAAGAAAGGGAGAAAAGGAAGGATGTATAATCGGACAGTGATTGATGTTGTACAACATACTACAACTTTTCAAGCAAGAAATCCAAGTGGATATGCTGTAAAAAACCGACATGTTTCGTTGGTATTTTGTCTTGAGCCAGAAATGGAATCAGAGATTACTTGCTATGAGTAAAAAAGTGAAAATTCTGGCTGGTAGAAACAGCTGAAATGGGAAGAAAGGTCTATGCAGGGTCATCATTTCCCGTCGGCACTTAGGTGCTGTATTTTAGCACCTTAGTGTCCGCTACGAGGAAATGCTAAGCGAGAGCGGACCCGGAATAGACCTTTCTTCCCATTTCAGCGTCCCCCTCGAATTTTTTGATTCCATTCAATCAGGGTTTGAGCATCGATTTTTAAAATTTTTCTGTCATAGGTAAAGATTCCGTTGATTTCTTCTTCTACGTCGGAAAGCTGTGTATAAACGGAAGCGGAAAGTCCGTTTTGAAATGCTGGAAAAATCAGTGTTTCCATTAATTTATGATAGCCGTTTGTCAAAGATTTTCGGTTAGGAAAGGTGCGGTAGCCAAATGTTTTTGAGGAATAGCTATGTTTTGGTACATGCCAAGCGTAGCCGCCAAACTCAGTCAGAGCAAGTGCACGTCTTTCCGGGTGGAGAATCAGTGAGAAAAAGTAGTAGTGAATACTTTTGATATCTCCTCCGCCTTGATCGAACCAGCCGCTGGCATGATCGATCAGTCGTTCTGGATCCAGACTGCGAATCAGTTCTGCTGCAAAGAGTGCCCGAAATTGTCCCCAGCCTTCGTTAAATGGAACCCAGCATATAATGCAGGGGTGGGAAGAGAGAAAGCGGATGCTGGAAACCATTTCTTTTGCCCATTCTTTTCTGCCTTCTTTATTTTGACGTGAAAGCAGTGCATGAGGGTGATCGAAAACTCTTTTGCCGGAATAGTTAAAAAGGGTTGCCATATAAGTAACAAACCAGTGATGATAATGACTTCCGCCGTTTACCATATCCTGCCAGACTAAAATACCAAGCCGATCACAGGTATAATACCAGCGTTCGGATTCGATTTTCAGATGTTTTCGTATCATATTAAAGCCTAGTTTTTTTACAGAAAGGATATCAAAGATCATGGCTTCTTCGCATGGCGGGGTGTAAAGACCGTCCGGCCAGTATCCCTGATCGAGGATTCCGACTTGAGGATAAGGACGGTTGTTGAGAAAAATTCGCCGAATCCCATTAGAATCCGTTTGTATATCACATTTTCGAAGAGCAAAGTAACTAGATACTTGATCGGTGGCAGTTGTAATGGTTACTTGATATAGATAGGGATGTTCCGGGCTCCATGGATAAAATTCTTTAATTGGAATCAGGAAGCTTTGATTGCTGGTAATGGAGTAAGAACATGTGCCGGACGGAAGAAGCAGCTTGATGGAAGCAGGACAAGTTTCTTTAGTAGAAATCTTGACAGTTATTTCTTTTTTATCATAGTTGGGAGTGAATTTTATATAGCGTATAAAATTATCCGGTACAATTTCCATCCAAACCGTCTGCCAGATACCGCTTTGTGCCGTATAAAACATACCACTGTTATGCAGTTTTTGTTTTCCACGGCTGTGATAGGAGGTATCGCTGGGATCGGTAACTCGAACAAAGAGATCACAGATCTCTTGAGA
>CAJUGZ010000310.1 GCA_910585855.1 uncultured Lachnospiraceae bacterium
GAGCAGAAGTCTAAGAACTTCTAACTTTTTTCCAAAGTCACTGCAGTCTGCCCACTGTTTTTGAATCTGGCTGTTTCTTGATCCCGGAACAAAATGACAAATACAATTTCTGACGCTATCTGACCAACAGCGAGAGGCGTTTTGCTCCTGTCCTTTGCCTGCGACTTCGGAGAATGGTTAGAAAGTCTTGGCTTCTGTGGAAACATCTAGAATTTTTTGCATATCCTGCTTCTATGCAGGGTATGCAAAAAAAGGGGCGTGTTTAGCCCGGATGATAGGGAAGAGGATGTTTTATGGTTGGTAAAATTTTTCCTTACATCTGTTTCGTTTCGGCTGTGATGAGGGCGAATTGCGCCCCGGTTCGTCTTGTTGGATGAACATAAATACAGAAGCCATAGACTTTCTTGCCGTTTGGAGAGCGGAGCAGGCAAAGGACAGGAGCAAAACGCTTCTGGCGTTCGGTGAGAGTCAATTCTTTTTGGTAGTATCTTATCTTCAAAAGTCTAATTTTTCATTTTAAAAATGTCAGAATGGCAATAATTATAAGAAAATTGAATAAGATTGATTAGAAATTATGATAAATGGAATCTATTGACAGATGAATATAGATTTGTTAGTCTAAAAGGACTAACCAAAAAAACCTGCATAAAAAGTTGGCAGACACACATTACTAAGAGAAAGAGAGGATAAATCAAATGGGTACAATTATCGGTGAAGGCATTACATTTGATGATGTGCTGTTAGTTCCGGCATATTCAGAAGTGATTCCAAATCAAGTGAATTTATCAACATACTTAACGAAGAAAATTCAGCTAAATATTCCTATGATGAGTGCCGGGATGGATACTGTGACAGAGTATAGAATGGCGATTGCAATGGCAAGACAAGGCGGCATTGGGATTATTCACAAAAATATGTCAATTCAGGCACAGGCAGAAGAGGTTGATAAGGTAAAACGATCTGAGTATGGCGTAATTACCGATCCATTTTTTTTATCTCCTGAACATACATTGGAAGATGCTAACCGTCTTATGGCAAAATTTCGTATTTCTGGCGTACCAATTACAGAGGGCAAAAAGTTAGTTGGTATTATTACAAATCGTGATTTAAAATTCGAAACTGATTTCACCAAAAAAATTAAAGAATCAATGACTTCCGAAAATCTGATAACGGCAAGAGAAGGTATTACATTGGATGAGGCAAAAGCGATCCTTGCTAAAGCAAGAAAGGAAAAGCTTCCTATTGTAGATGAAGAATTTCATTTAAAGGGTTTGATTACCATTAAGGATATTGAAAAGCAGATAAAGTATCCAATGTCGGCAAAGGATTATCAGGGAAGACTGCTTTGCGGTGCTGCAGTTGGAATTACAGCTAATGTATTGGAACGTGTACAGGCATTGGTAGATGTAAAGGTAGATGTGATTGTGTTAGATTCTGCACATGGACATTCTGCAAATGTAATTCGATGTGTAAAGATGATTAAAGAGAAGTTTCCAGATTTGCAGGTGATTGCCGGAAATGTAGCAACCAAAGAGGCGACAAAGGCATTGATTGAAGCGGGAGCAGATGCGGTGAAAGTCGGGATTGGACCGGGTTCGATTTGTACGACACGTGTAGTAGCAGGAATTGGCGTTCCGCAGATTACAGCGATTATGGATTGCTATGAAACGGCAAAGGAATATGGGATTCCGATTATTGCAGACGGAGGAATTAAGTATTCCGGCGATATGACAAAAGCGATTGCGGCGGGCGGGAATGTTTGTATGATGGGCAGTATCTTTGCGGGTTGTGATGAAAGCCCGGGGACGTTTGAATTGTTTCAAGGAAGAAAGTATAAAGTGTATCGTGGAATGGGTTCGATTGCAGCGATGGAAAATGGTTCTAAGGATCGGTATTTCCAGACAGATGCTAAGAAGTTAGTTCCAGAGGGAGTAGAGGGGCGTGTAGCTTATAAGGGAACAGTAGAGGATACGGTGTTCCAGTTAATGGGCGGTCTGCGTTCTGGTATGGGATACTGTGGTGCGGCAGATATTCCTTCTTTGCAGAAAAATGGGAAATTTATAAAGATTTCGGCAGCTTCCTTAAAGGAAAGTCATCCGCATGATATTCATATTACAAAGGAAGCACCGAATTATAGTGTAGATGAATAAAAAAATTTCGAAGTAAAAGGAAAATTTTTCAAATATAAGGGAAAATTAGGAGAAAAAAGGAAAATATATGCATCGCAGAGGATTGGCGGTGCATTTTTCTTTTATAATTATAAGAAAAGAGGTTGCGCTTCCTAGTTGCAAGAGATAAAATAGAAGAAGATAAACTGAAGACCCTGCACCCTAGAGTGAGTTTCTTATATATATTTTCTACAAGGTGTGTCAAAAGATAAGAGATTTGTTCCAAAAAGGCAGTGAAGAAGATGGCGTGGGCTGTATCGACTGAATTTAGGGAAAGATAAAACAGGATGCACAGAGGAAGGGGATATATTTTTAAAGTATACTCTAGAAGAACAAAAGTAGAACAGGAGAGTTCATGAAAGCAGAGAATAATCAACTAAAATTGAATCAGGAAAAGGCACAGCCAATGCCGTTAGGAGCAACGGTTAGAAGTGATGGTGTGAATTTTGCTGTAATCGCAGAAAGAGAGGCAGAACTTTTTCTTTGCTTATACAAAAAAGGAGATACCATGCCCCTGTATGAGTTTTTAGTTCCAAAAGAGAACAGGGTTGGCGATGTACGCTATATTTATATAGAGGGACTGCATCCGCAAAAATGGGAATACTGCTTTTTCTTTCGGGAAAAGACAAAGAACGGAGAGCAAAAGGAACTGCCGTTTGCAGATGAGTATGCAAAGAAGGTAATTGGACGAGAGCAATGGGGAGAATGTCCAAAGCTGCCGTTGCACTATGGTTTTCTTACGGAAAAATTTGATTGGCAGCAGGATCAGTTTCCAAAGACGCCTTTGGAAGATACGATTCTTTATCGGCTTCATACCAGAGGATTTACAAAACATAGTTCTTCACGGGTCAAAGAAAAAGGGACATTTTCTGGAATCAAGGAGAAGATTCCTTATTTAAAAGAATTGGGTATTACCATGGTGGAGCTGATGCCGTCCTATGAGTTTGATGAACGGATTTCAACGGAACAGGGCGAAGAGGAACGGTTAAACTACTTTGGCTATGCAGATGCCTATTATTTTGCGCCGAAGGCTTCTTATGCCTATTCGGGACTGAGAAAGGGGCAGCGATGTGAGCCGTCAGTTCGGATGAAAGAATTGGTTTTGGCACTGCATCAGGCGGGAATAGAGATTAGTTTGGAATTTTATTTTAAGCCGGGATTTTCTATGGAGTTTATATTAGATTGTTTGATCTTTTGGCGAATGGAGTATCATATTGATGCATTTCATGTCAATCAAAATGGGGTAGATATGACTAGATTGGCAAAAAATCCTTATCTTTCGGACTGTAAGCTATTTGGAAATGAGTGGGATACTGAGAGGATTTATCGAAAAGAGCCAAAGGTAAAGCGACTTGCAGCGATGAATGACGGTTTTATGATGGATATACGGCGTTTTTTAAAGTCGGACGAGAACCAGATAAGTGGATTTTTATATCGAATGACAAGGAATCCACCAAAAGAGGGAGTGATTAATTATATTGCCAATCACGACAGTTTGACTTTATCGGATATGGTAATGTATGAAAAACGGCATAATGAGGCAAATGGAGAAAATAATCAGGATGGAAATCCGTTTAATTATAGCTGGAACTGTGGAGTGGAAGGAGAAAGCCGCCGCAAGAAGATTCTTGACAGAAGAAGTCAGCAGATGAAAAATGCAATGGCAATGGTGTTTTTTAGTCAGGGAGTGCCGATGTTATTTGCGGGAGATGAATTTGCACGAACTTGTCAGGGAAATAATAATCCTTATTGTCAGGATAACGGAATTTCTTGGTTAAATTGGAATTGGTCGAAAAAAGGACAGGAACTGTATCAGTTTACAAAGGAATTGATTGCATTTCGTATGGCGCATAGAATTCTTCATATGCCAAAACAGCTTCGTATGATGGATTATGGTGCGGTTGGAAAGCCGGATCTGTCTTATCATGGCAGTCGGGCATGGTATTTGGATATGGATACTTATACTCGGTATGTTGGAGTATTTTACTGCGGGGAGTATGCACGCTATGCTAAAGAAGGGAAAGAGGATGAGGATATCTATATTGCTTATAACTGTCATTGGGAGGCTCATAAATTTGATTTGCCTCGTCCTTCTTTGAAAAAGGTCTGGAAGCAGGCCATTCATACGTTTTGTGGAGATGAGCCTTTTATAGCGGCAGAACCTTTGATTTTGGAAGATCAGAAACAGTTGATTGTGCCAGCTAGGAGTATTGTGGTGCTGATTAGCGGTGAAGCCAAAAAACTTTAATTGCGATTTTGGAGTGCGGCAAAGGAGGATGCTTTCACCGGACGCAAGAGGCGGTTTGCTCCTTTCCTTTGCCTGCTCCGGTCTCCGAACGGTAAGAAAGTCTATGGCTTCTGTATTCAGGCACATCCAACCGGACGAACCGGGGCGCAATTCGCCCTCATGACAGCCGAGACGAAATAGGTGTAAGGAAGATTTTACCAGCCACAAGACCTCTCTTTTCCTGATATCCGGGCTAAACACGCCCCTTTTTTTGCATACCCTGCATGGAAGCAGGATATGCA
>CAJUGZ010000311.1 GCA_910585855.1 uncultured Lachnospiraceae bacterium
GCGCCCCGGTCTGTCTGGTTGGATGAATGGAAAGGCAGAAGTCTTAGAACTTCTTGCTTTTTGGAAACCGGAACAGCAGGCTGCCCACGGTTTTCGAATCTGGCGTCCCCCTCCCCCTCCAATTCCAAAAGACTTATCAAAATTTTTATCGAAAAATCTGCTTTAATACAGGACGCACACCGTAAACCTCTTCAAAAAAATCTGCCTTTTGGCTAAATAACGCCAGTTCCAATGAAATATCTTCCTGTGTTTCCACCTGTATCATCAATTCTTCCTGCTTTAAAAATACTTTCATCTTCTTTAATTTCTGTCTATGGCTGCGATCCATCGCATTGGCAATCCGCAAAATTGCAGTCAGCTTTGCCACGGTCAAATACATATTGTTGCTCATCGCCTTGTCCATTCCGAATTTATAGTCAAACTCTCTGGTATTATACCTTACCACATTTGCCACAATTTCCCGTTCATTATGCGACAACCCGATAATCTCCGTTTCCATAATGATATTATACGCACACTCTCCCGGCTGTGTCATGCTGATATATTTTCCGCAGTCATGAAGAATCGTTGCAATCTGTAAAAGAAGCCGCTCCCTTTTGCCAAGCCCATGATACCGTTTCATTGCATCATAGATTTCCATTGCCCCTATCTCAAGCAGCTCAGTATGTCCGGTATTTCCCTTATACCGCTTTGACAGATTATAAGAAGCATTTAAAATATCTTTGGTAAAATCATGCGAAAACCCGACATTGCAGTGCTTTTGTGCATAAGAAGCCGCTATTCCGTCACATAAACGAACCCCGGGTGCCCATAAAACCTCTGTCTGTGTAAAATCCAATGCCTTTTTATAGATCAAAAGACTTGGAATTAAAAGAGAAGCATGTTCCACCGGTATATTTAATTTTCCCGCTACCTGCAGTGCAGAAAGCCCTTCCAGTCTATGATAATTCTCCATAAACTCTTCTCTGCTCAATATTCCGCCGCTTTCTTCTTTCTGTGCAAAACGGGTAAAATACGTAATATAATCCCCTACTGCGATAATATTCTTAATTTCTTTTTCTTTTAAAAACATCTTCTGAAATGTTTCAAAATCATTGTTGATCAGCTCTTCCATAATCAGACCGATATGTTGCCAGTCCAATTCTTTTTTATCGAGCATCTCCCGAAGACGAAGCGAACCTAAACGAATATTTTGTGTTACTACCAATACATCTTTATCATATAAGGAAATCTGTACACTGCCTGAAGTTACATCCACAATCGCCGTCGGCTTCTGAATCATTTTGCCAAATTCACTCTCTTTAGCAGCAAGTGCTTTAAAACAGAGAAAACGCTGTTCGGAATTGCTTAATACTTTTACATCCAATCCCGTCTTTACCCGAATCCGATCTAATACCATATGGGAATTCTTTGCTTCTCGAATCGCACTAGTCGCCTTTGCCCGATAATCTTCTACCCGATATTCTTTCATAATCATACCAAAACGATACAAGACTTTACAAAGTTCCTCGATATTTTCAAAACTAACACTGCCTGTCCGATAAGTATCCCTTCCAAGCTCCAGCAAATGCCGGATATGATCAATCTCAATTACTCCTTTTGAAGACACTTCAAAAATCTTCATTTCACTCTCATAAGAGCCTACATCAATCACTGCAAAACGTTTGACTGCCATGTTACACCCTCCTGCTAAAAGTTACCTAATATTCTGAATTCCATCGCTTCCTCTGCAATTCCACGAAGTGCATTGATCACAGAAAATTCCCCTAAATTTCCTTCCAAATCCAAAAAAAAGCGATATTCCCAATTTTTCCCCTCAATCGGTCTAGATTCAATCTTTGTCATACTTAAATTATTAAAAATAATATGAGAAAGCATATTATACAATGTTCCGCTGGCATGAGGCACTTCAAAACAGATACTGACCTTTTTTGCCCCCTTTTGATAAATTTTATCCTTTGCCACAATAATAAAGCGTGTAGTATTTTCTGCATTATAATTAATTCGTTTTGCCAAAATTTTCAATCCGTAAAGCTTTCCGGCAAGTGCGCTGGCAATCGCCGCCTGACTGATATCATTGTCCTCTAACACCTTTTTTGCACTTGCTGCCGTATTCGTATCGCTTCTTTGTACCCAATCCCGATGCTCTTCCAAATATTTCGAGCACTGCATCAACCCCTGAGGATGAGAATATACCGTCTTAATATCTGAAAGTTCTGCCTCCTTCGTGCCAAGCAGACAGTGTTCCGCCTTTACAAAAGTTTCTGCAACAATATAGTTTTCATACTGCACCAGCAAATCATATGTATCATTTACAATTCCGGCAGAAGAATTTTCAATCGGAAGTACGGCATAATCCGCCTTTCCCTGCCGAATCGCTTCCATTGCATCCCGAAACGAAGGAACATGAAAATTCTTTACTTCCTCTCCAAAATACTGCCGCATCGCCTGATGACTGTAAGCACCTTCCACTCCCTGATACACCACACAGATATCCTTTATCGGAAGCTTCTCTACCTCAGCAAAACCATGCCCTTCTAAAATACCCTGTTCTGCCAGCATCTGATACTGCATCTTTCGACTCATCGCCATAATCTGAGAAAACAGTTCCACTACACAATGCCCGTTAAATTCACTATCTGCCATTGCCTGAAGTGCCTGCAGTTTCCCCTCTTCCCGCTTGCGATCCAGCACCGGCTTTTTTACTGCTATTTTATATTCTGCTACTTCCCTGCAAAGATCCATTCTTTTTTCAAACAATTCCACTAACTGTGCATCCACTGCATCAATTTCAGGGCGAATCTGTTGTAACTCTCTCATAAATAATCTACTTTTATCCTTTCTATCCAAATTTCCACAAACTATCTCCAATACAATCCTATTATTCATATACAATATCAAATGTTTCTATTAAAACTTCTCCCTGCGTAGGCAGCCGATACCAGACAGCATCGTTCGCAAAATACTGAAAATACGTATAATCACTGGTTATATTGATATTTTTGCAGGCCTGATCGGATATCTGTACTAAACCATTACCATTTACATCACAGCGATACAATCCAAATGCCCCACTAGGGCTATTCTCTACCTCAAAGTAAACAATATTTCCATCTGTATTATAATTAATACAGTGTTCAGCAGAAATCACCTGCGGCTCACCATTTGGTATCACAACCCTTTTTAATTTATAGTCATCAGCTAAATCAATAAAATACAACATATTTCCCATACAAATCGGCTGATAACAATCTCCTGAATAAGCTAACGAAGAACGATCTCCCACCGGACTATAACGGTAAACATTATGATTTCCGTTCTGTTCTGCATAATAAACATTTCCATTATCAGAACAAGCAACCACATATCCGGTATCTGCAATACGATTCATCCCACCTTTTTTATCTGTCTGTATCTTAGAAAAATGCAGACTGTCTTTGCTATATTCCTGTGCTACAATTACATTGCCGCAAAGTGCAATATAGGGACACAATACAGTTGACAAACACTTTACATCCCCTGATTTTAAATTAATTCGATAAATCCCATAAGGTCTTCCGCTTAAATACGCATGATTTCCCGCCTTTGTCGAATTTTTCGAATAATATAGATATCCGTTATACGCATTTAAAGAAAATACCGCAGTATAATTTTCCTTTACTACACTTTTATCTTCTTTTATACGATAGAGATGATATCCATCAGAAGCATTCGAATAAAATACCTCTCCATTATATTCACAAAAATATCCGCCATTATAGAGATTTCCTGCCAAATTTCCTGATGCCGATGCCGGATTCTGCGGCATTTCATCTCCTGACAAAAACAAAACCCCTGCTAATACTACTACCAACAAAACAACTGTTATTGTTGCAATCACAGTATTTCGTTTCATTTTCACTTCTCCTCTCCTATTCTAAAATTCCTATTGAGATAATTTTATCATTCTTTCGGAATATTGACAAGTCGGATATTTCCTCTCTCCACATTCTTATCAATACATTCCCTTGCATAATCCCAAAGAACCTGTGAGCCTTCTTTTGTATGCTCATTGCGTTTTAATACCTGTGTCAGTTCCACTTGGTGTTCCTGCCATGACTTTCCGCCGGAAGCATCATTTAACAACAAAGGCTGCAGGTTGTCCATTGTATGTGCAAATTTTGCCTCCGGCGTCTGATTTTCCTCAAATTCCTCCCACAGCTTTTGCAGCTCCTGTGCCTGATCGATTGGAAGAATCGGAAAAATACGGGCAGCGGCTTTTTTTTCTCTTTCTTCTTTATCTAAATTTCCTTTTTCATCATATGCATACGTATCTCCTGCATCAATTTCCACTAAATCATGAATTAAAACCATCAGCATTGTTTTTGTTATATCAATTTCCTTTTCCGCATACTCCCGCAAAAGATACGTCATCAATGCCAAATGCCATGCATGTTCTGCATCATTTTCCTTCCGGCTGCCATCCGATAGATAAGTTTGGCGAACAATCTGCTTTGTCTTGTCCATTTCTACAATAAAATCCATTTGTTTTTGTAAACGTGTCTGTTCCATTTTTATAATTCCTTTCTTTTTATAAATTTTTTATATATAAGCTAAAAATTTCTGCCAAATCGGACGCCAGATGCGAACCCCCAGGCAGACTGCTGTTCCGGTTTCCAAAAAGCAAGAAGTTCTAAGACTTCTGCATC
>CAJUGZ010000312.1 GCA_910585855.1 uncultured Lachnospiraceae bacterium
CCTGCTTCCATGCAGGGTGTGAAAAAAAAGGGGCGTGTTTAGCCCGGAGAATAAGAAAGAGATAGTCTTACGGCTGATAAAATCCTTCCTTACACCCATTACGTTCCGGCTGTTATGAGGGCGAATTGCGCCCCGGTCTGTCCGGCTGGATGAATGAAACGGCAGAAGTCTTAGAACTTCTTGCTTTTTGGAAACCGGAACGGCAGGCGGCCCACCGTTTTCGAATCTGGCGTCCTCCGGTGTCCTCTAGCATCCTCCATTATAACGAAATATTTACCCTTCCTTTTCTGCCAAAAACTCTTCCGTAGTTGGTACACCCTGCCAAGTATTTCCATCTGAACGATAATACATTCGTTCCACTGTACCATCCGTTTTTATATAATCTACCACAAAAACCTGTTTTTCTTCTATCATCATTGGATAATTATTATAAGGAAGCACATTCCCAGTTGTTGCACTCTCTTTCCAATCATCATATGCATTTTCTACCCGCCAAAACTCCCGATACTGATACTCAGGAAAAAATGCAGATAAATCTGACCTCCCAAAATAAGATGCCTGATATTCTTTCCCCGCAATCGTAATCGTCCCCATTTCCAAAGGCTCTCTAAGATAAGCAAACTCCGTTAAATCTTCCGATTTCACCAATACTCCATAATGCTGATACAGTTGATTCGCCATACAAGGAATTGTCTGCGTTGCATAATCCATTGCTTCTTTATCTGTATGTGCTGTTCCATAGATTCCCATAACACTTACACCATTTAATTGATCAAATTCCCGAATAAAATTTTCGACCATACAATTTTCCCGATACACCGAATCCGAATGTTCATAATAGTACATACCCTGTGCAATCGCCTCTTCTGCCAGCTTATATTGATTTGAGTCCTCCTCCCCCTGTAACTTTAAATATTCCAAGTATCGTCTTCCTGTCGTATCATACTGATGCCCGACATCTGTTCCATGAAAAACTGTTTCTGGATAATGATTCTTTATTTCCTGATAAAATTGCTTTACTTCTTCCGTAAAAACGGCTGTTCCATTCCAATCCTGATAGACTTCTTCTAAAATCGCATCCCCTTCTGAGCTCATCCAAACATTCAAAAATTCCGCCGTATAATAAGGCATTTCTACAAATAAATCTCTGAACCCCTGTTGATAATAGCTATCCCAAATTTCTATTTCCTTTTCCAGTATTCCTTTTACACTATGTATTTCTCCGTACAAAAATATCTCTCCTGAAGATTTTTTCATTGTCTGAGGATATGTATTCACTTTTCCTATCCCAATTACAATAATTCCAACAAAAATAAACACTACAGTAAAAAAAATAATTTTCTTTTTTTGATTCTTTTTCATCTCTTTTGCCCCTTTTTTCATGTTTTATCCAAAAATAACTGCCTTTATTATAATCTATTTGCCTTTCTATGACAACACTTTACTTTCGACAATCAATTCCCGGATTCTGAAACAATTTCAAATCCTAATCATTTCAAAATCCGGTATTTTCTCTAAAACTTATTTTTCAAAAGGCGACAATTCCATCTGAATAAAATATCCTCTATCATAATGACAAACCGGACACCGTTCTGGAACAGCTTCTCCCTCAAATACATGTCCGCAGTTTAAACAAATCCACCCTGTCTTAATATCTGAAACAAAAAGTTTTTTCTGCTCCATTAACTCTGCAAACTTTCCAAAACGATCCCCATGTATCTTTTCAATATCAGCAATCATCCGAAAAGAAGCCTCTATTGCAGGAAACCCTTCTTTCTGTGCCATATCCGCAAAAGAAGCATAAACTGTATCATGTTCCTCATATTCATTATGCTGTGCCATTCGCAAAAGTTTTGCTATATCATCCGATATATCCACCGGATATCCACCATCTATATGAATCGTTTCCCCTGCCATTTCCTTTAAATGCTGATAAAAAATCTTTGCATGTTCTTTTTCCTGATGCGCCGTATAAGTAAATACCGCCTCAATGACTGCCAAATTTTGCTTCTTTGCCTGTTCTGCTGCAAAAAAATACCGATTCCTCGCCTGACTTTCTCCTGCAAACGCCCGCATCAAATTATCCTTTGTCTGACTGCTTTTAAAATCTGTCATAGTCTGCTATCCTTTCTGCTTATAAATAAAGTCTTTCCATTTGCTGTAGACGAAACCCACTATTTTTTGACTTAATCTGATCCAATTTTCATTTTCCCAAAAAGAACGCTAAAAGAGGTCGCCAAAGTTGGAAAAAGGTCTGCTCCGGGCTTGGAATAGACCTTCCTTCCGCTTTCAGCGTCCCCCTCGATGAAAAAATCAAATCTATAAATTAAGTCTTAAGTGATAAATCATTAACTACATCTAGATTTTTCCCTATTTTAATGAATTTATACCTCCCCTTCTAACTCTGTACAACGCTTCAGTCCCGATTCCGTCAGTTGATAAACCACAGTACAAACTTCCTGTATATACTTTCGATCATGAGAAACACTTAGTATCGTTCCCCGAAAATTCTGCAGCAGTTTTCGAATCACAGGATTTGACAGAGGAGAAAAATTTCTGGTAGGTTCGTCTAATAACAGTACATCACTTCCTGCCATACTCATTTTTAAAAGCAGCAGCTTTGCTTTTTGCCCTCCAGATAATTCCCTCACAGGATGACTCATTTCATCCGCAGTATACTTCATACTTCCTAAATAAGTTCGTACTCTGCCAATTTCCTCTTTTTTTCCGCTTTCTGCAAGAAATTCCACCGGTGTCTGCTTTTCATCTAACAGTTCTTCATAGTTTTGCGGCATATAAAATACCCGAATATCCTTTCTGTCTTTACATTCCTTCCAGATTTCCCGCAGCAGTGTTGTTTTTCCGATCCCGTTTTTTCCGATAATTCCGATTCGTTCTGGTCCGATTACAGTAAGTCGTACCTCTTTTGCCAATATCCGCTCTTTTGCATATAAAGCTTCCCGGTAAAATTCCAATACCCGTTTTCCGTGCGGTATCACTGCCTGTTCCCCAAAACGAATAAAAATAGCATCCTCTGTTTCCGGTATCTGTGTCAGCTCCTGATACTGCTTTTCCATTCGTTTTTCCTGTGCTTTTATTGTATGCATTTTTTTCTTTAAAAGCTGTGCTCCATAAGGATCTTGACGGCTGATGGAAGCCTGCTGATAAGCGACTTTTTGCTGAATCTGCAAAAACTTTTCCTGCTGTTTTTTATATGCCATCCGCTCATTTCTTGCCACTTTTTCCTGATGCAGCATACCCTTTGTTCTGTTTTCCATATACTCCCGATAACCAGTCGATACCACAGTCCAACGAGGTTTTGTCTTTCTTTGAATCTGCTCTAAATGAATAATTTTATTTGCTGTGTGTTCTAAAAGCACCTCATCATGTGAAATAAAAAGAATCGGCAGGGAATTGTTGCAAATAAAATGTTCCAGCCATTTTAAGGTTTCCAAATCAATATCATTGGAAGGCTCATCTAAAAAAAGTACATCCGGCTGATCAATTAAAATACGGGCAAGCTGCACTTTTACCCTTTCTCCACCGGAAAGCTGCCCCATCTTCTGATTTGAGTAAAACATTCCGTCTAAAAGAAAAAACTGCTTCTCTAACCGGGCAATTTCTTTTGGTGAATGATAAAAAAAGTTCTCTTGTTCTGCAAAAAATTCATAGATGCTCTTTTTCTTTTCTTCCAATGAAAGTTCCTGTGCCAAATAGCCTATTTTTGCATGATTTCGTATAATTTCTCCCTGATATTCTACATAGTCCTCTACCAAATCTTCTTGGTATAAAAGTTTTAACAACGTAGATTTTCCATCTCCTTCCTCTCCGATTAAAGCCGCTTTGTCCCCTTGGTTTAATACCATAGAAAAATCCTGAAGGATCACACGCAAATCCTTTCGATGTGTAATAGTAAGATTTTTAACCTGAATCATAAAATAAATTCCTCCTTTTGATTACAGGCGAAGCACTCCTGATGTGATGCTTTCTATCAATGCCTATGCACATCAAAAAAGCCCACATCAGGATTTCTGTTATCCCAATGCAGGCTCTCTATCTGGTTATGCTCCAAAAAAAATCGAATGAAACAGGGAAAAATTTCCCTGCTTGTGTACTGCCGATACGCCATATCACAGTATATTTTTTCTGTATCGTATGTGCATAAAAACCAAGGATGGATATCACACTCTCTTTTAGAGAATCGATAGCTTGCAATCTATAATTCGACAACAGAAATAAACCTGCTTCGCAGATTTCAATATTTCTTCTGTTTTTTACGAATTATAAATTGTACATCCTCTCACCAAACCTTTCTTTTTCTGTCTTCCGCTGTCATTATACTTTTGAAAGACCCTATTTTTTATCTGCTTTTTACTATAACAAAACAAATTTCTTCTGTCAAGCAAAAAATCTTCTACCTGCAATTAGTCGGGGACGCTAGATTCGAAAACGGTGAGCCGCCTGCTGTTCCACGTTTCCAAAAAGTAAGAAGTTCTAAGACTTCTGCATAGACAGTACATCCAACCGGACAGACCGGAGCGCAATTCGCCCACATAGCAGCCAAAACGAAATGAACACCTCAAAAGATTCCATCTACCATAAAAAAATCGCTTCCCAAACCGATGTGGGCTAAACACGCTCCTTTTTTTTCACACACTGCATGGAAGCAGTATGTG
>CAJUGZ010000313.1 GCA_910585855.1 uncultured Lachnospiraceae bacterium
ATTGAAATTTATTTAATCAAGAAAATTCATCGAATATAGAATTAACAGATAAAAACAGAATACAAATTTCAAACAATACAAAATTTATAACCAATACTCCCTCTCCAAAAAAACATCAATGTCTTTCCAACAGATATTGATAAATTTCCCTTTTTGTACTCCCCCTATCTTTTGCCACTAACCTCATCGCCTCTTTTCTCTCTACCCCCTGCCTCTCATAATATGCCATATGTTCCTCTATCCCAATCTGCATCCAATCCTTCCTTTCCTCTTCCTCTAATTCCACATAACTTTTTCCTTCTATTACAAGTACATACTCCCCTCTTGGCTCTTCTTTTTCAAAACAGGAAAGTGCCTCAGAAAAAGTAGTCTGCCAAGCTGTTTCAAACTTTTTTGTCAGTTCCCGGCACAATGTCAAATTCCTTTCTCCTAACATTCCCAACAGCTCTTTTAAAGTTTTTACAAGTCTATGTGGTGCTTCATATAGAATAATAGTCCGTGTTTCGTCTTTTAACTCCTCTAAAATCCTCTCCCTCTCCTTTTTATCGGACGGCAAAAAAGCCTCAAATGCAAATCTGCGGGTAGACATTCCAGAAAGGGTCAAAGCTGTTATACATGCAGACGGTCCGGGCAGAGAAGTTACTTCTACTCCGGCTTGATAGCACTGCCGAACCAGTTCTTCTCCGGGATCGGAAATTCCGGGAGTTCCTGCATCTGTCACCAATGCAACTTTCATTCCCTGCTGCATCCGTTCCACCAAATACCGAGCCTTATCTACTTTATTAAACTCATGATAACTAGTCATTGGCGTCTGTATCCCATAATAATTTAAAAGTTTGATACTGTGCCGAGTATCTTCAGCAGCAATCAAATCCACTTCTTTTAAAATCCGAATCACCCGAAATGTAATATCCTCCAAATTTCCAATCGGTGTTGCACATAAATATAATTGTCCCTGCACGTTTTATCCCTCCATTTTCTTCTGCTACCCTTTTATCAGTCCAAAAATAAATACGATAGATTTAATATCCATAAATCTCATATATTTCTTTTGAATAAACCCCCGGAGCAGTATAAACAATAATCGGTGCTTCCATCCGCATCAACGCTTTTCCTCCACGAACAGCTTCCATTAAAACCATATTTGCTTCTTTTTCAATTGAAGGATATACCGGCTTCATTCGTTTGACTTCCAGCCGATATTTTGAAAGCACCCCTATAATTTCAATCAATCTGCGTGGACGATGTACCATATAAAACCGCCCTCCGGGTTTTAATACAGCGGCAGATTCCCTCACTACATCCTCTAAAGTACAAAGAACTTCATGTCTTGCAACTGCTTTTGCCCTGTCTGGATTTGGCAGTCCATGTTCTTCATTCATATAGGGCGGATTTGCCGTTACTACATCAAAAACCGATCGTCCAAACTGTTTGGATGCTGTCTTAATATCCCCCAGTACAATCTCTACTTTTTCCTGAAGATTATTTAAAAGTACACTTCTCCTTGCCATATCCACGCTATATTCCTGAATCTCCAAACCAGTAAAATGCTCTCCCTGCGTCTTTGCCTCCAGTAAAATTGGTATAATTCCTGTTCCAGTTCCCATATCCAGCACTCTCTCGCCTTTTTCTACCTTAGCAAAACCAGAAAGCAAAACAGCATCCATACCAAAACAGAACCCTTGCGGGTTCTGAATAATTTTATATTGATTTCGATGAAGTTCATCAATTCGTTCCATATCCAATAATTTTACATCCATTATAATTTCGAATTTCCTTCCTTACGTTCAAGTGCTTCCAATGCCTTTAACTCTTCATCGGAAATATTCATCTTCTCCCTTTTCCGCTTTGGTTTAAACCGAAGCTGACTTACCTTATACTCCCGAAGCTCTTTTTCATCCCCCACTGTTACTAATACTTTTACTAACTGCCGAAGCACACTTACACTTTGCACTTCTCCCTTTAACCCGTCTTCTGTTGTGACATAATCTCCCATATTAGGCAGCTTACTGTTTAGTTCCTCATAGGTTTCCTCTTCATTTTTTAGACAGCACATCAGCCTGCCGCATACACCAGAAATCTTGGTAGGATTTAAAGAAAGATTCTGTTCCTTTGCCATCTTAATGGATACCGGATTAAATTCCGGCAAAAAAGTATGACAACAAAGACTTCTGCCGCAGATTCCGATTCCACCGACAATCTTTGTTTCGTCCCTTACACCAATCTGCCGCAGTTCAATCCTTGTTTTAAATACCGCCGCCAAATCCTTTACCAATTCCCGAAAATCAATTCTTCCGTCTGCAGTAAAATAAAACAAAACTTTATTATTATCAAAGGTATACTCTGCATCTATCAATTTCATCTCAAGCTGATGCTTTTGAATTTTTTCCAAGCAAATCTGAAATGCTTCTTTTTCTTTCTCTTTATTAATTCGTTCTATTTCATCATCCTCTGGTGTGGCAATTCGATTAACTGCCTTCAGCGGCTGAATGACTTTTTCTTCTTCTACATCCCTAGGACCTAATACTACATGTCCATACTCCATTCCACGAGCCGTTTCTACTATTACATGATCTCCAACTTCTACAGGCTTATCTTCCGGATCAAAAAAATAAATCTTTCCCGCAGAGCGAAATCTGACTCCTATTACTCTTATCATTTACAAATTCTCCTTTATCGTAAGCAGCATAAGCTCTATCGCCAATTCAAAATTTACATTTGCCCGCAGCCGAATTTTGGCTTTATCAATCGCTGTAATAATACATTCTAATCCTTCATAAGAACTTCGATTGGCATATTTCTGCAAAGCAGCCACTTCCTCCCGAAAAACCAGAACATTGGCATCATGTGTTACTTTAAAAAGCAATACATCACGAAACCAAACCAAAGAAAGATCCAAATAATCATAAATATCTGTCTTAAACTGCTCTAACTCTTTTAATGCAGAAAACAGTTCTGAAAGCTCCATTGTCCCTATATTTCGAAAAATCCGAACTACATGTCCCTTCATCTCCTCAAAACGCTCTGAACTTGCCAGCCTCACTGCCTTTCCAACATTTCCCTGTGCAAATGCCGCACAAAGCTCAGCTTTATCTTCAGAAATTCCTATCTCTTTTATTAAAAACTGCTTTATCTTCTTATTTTCTACCGGTTTTAAATGCAATGTCACACATCTAGACAAAATGGTCGGAAGAAATGCATCTGCATTTGTCGTTAAAAGAAGAATCACTCCATAAGAAGGAGGCTCTTCTATTGTCTTTAACAATGTATTTTGCGCCTGCACTGTCATTTTTTCAGCCTCATCAATAATATAAATCTTCCAAGGGCTGCTGTAAGGTCGGATCTGTATATCACCTACAACTTGCTCCCGTATATCTTCCACTCCAATACTAGTTGGCTTCTCATGCATTACCCAGATAATATCTGGCTGATTTCCACTCTCTGCCTGAATACAAGAGGGACACTCTCCACAAGGTCGATTTCCTTCTTTACTACATTGCAAAGCCTGAGAAAAAGCTGCTGCCAACAGCCTCTTCCCTGTCCCTTCTTCTCCGCTAAAAATATAGGCATGGGAAACCTTCTTATATTCTACTGCATTTTTTAAATGTTCGATTATCTGCTCCTGTCCAACCACTCGTTCAAATCCGCCCATAACCACATTTTCCTTTCCCCGTCTGTTCTTTTATCCTAACTAGCCCTTTCTTTTCATAGAAAAATATCCATAATTAATCCTTTAATTTCATCCACAGTGGCTAAAATCCCCATTGCATCTTTTTCATCTGCAATCAACTGCTCTGCCAGCTTATCCAAATTTTCATCCACTAAACGAACAATTCCATACACCCTATGCCGTCCCCGCCGATCCAAAAAATTTTCTCTAGAAAATGCATGAGAATGATTTACAATCTCATTCATAAAACTCTTAATCAATGCACGATACTGCCGCATATCACGTATATCCATATGTTTTTTTATTTTATTTCCCTGCGTTACAATATCTGCCATCATCCCGCTTAGCTTTTCCTGAAGTTCCGTTTCCGAAATTTTGCTAACCAATGTAAATTTAAAATTTTCATCATTTTGTGCCGGCTGAGCCGCTGGCTCTGTATTTACTGTCGGCATTATATCATTTACTCTTATCTCCAATCTATACCCCTCCTGAAGTTTTCTCAAACCTTCCTGCCTGAAAGCACACTTCTTGTTTATTATAGCACACCTTAAAACGATTATACAATGATAACCTTCTTTTCTCCACAAATTTTTTACAAACTCAAACAATCACTACACATAAAATACAAAAAATAAGATAGAAAAACTACGAAAAACACCAAGATAAACTTATAAAATTAAAAAAGGATAAAATTTTGATTTTACAAGAAGATTAGATAAAAACGTTTTAGAGTTTTCAAAATTTTGAAGAGGACGCCAGATTCGAAAACGGTGGGTAGCCTGCTGTTCCGGTTTCCAAAAAGCAAGAAGTTCTAAGACTTCTGCCTTTTCCCTTACCCAACCAGACAGACCGGGGCGCAATTCGCCCTCATGACAGCCGAAATGTAATTGGTATAAGGAAGGATGTTATCAGCCGTAAGACAGTTGCTTTCCTATCATCCGGGCTAAACACGCCCCTTTTTTTTCACACCCTGCATAGAAG
>CAJUGZ010000314.1 GCA_910585855.1 uncultured Lachnospiraceae bacterium
TTGCATATCCTGCTTCTATGCAGGGTATGCAAAAAAAGGGGCGTGTTTAGCCCGCATAAGGAGGGAAGGAGGAAACTTGTGGTTGATAGAATTGTTGGGTATGTCAGTAGCGTTTGGGCTGTGGTGTGGGCGAATTGCGCCCCGGTCTGTCTGGTTGGATGTACGAATGGGCAGAAGTCTTAGAACTTCTTGCTTTTTGGAAACCGGAACAGCAGGCTGCCCCTCATTCCCCCATCTGGCGTCCTCATTTGGAAAAATATTTTATAAAGTTTCAAAAGACAGATGGAAGCGGAGAAAGCGATATATTTTACAAAAAAATATTTGGATTTTTTTGGGGAGCATTGCAGTTTGGAAGAAATATTGTTATAATAAAAACGTATGGAATAATATGGTAAACTATGTATTTTTTATGTATACAAGTAGGAGAGGGAATCTTTTCTACTCGATTTTGCCAGCAGAAAGGATAAAAACAGGCGGTGTTATGACAGAAAAAGCAGAGGGAAATAGTGAGAAATTAAAACAGCTTGAACAGGAAGTATGGATTCAAAATAAGTGTTATCTTGCCAGCAGAGAGTTAAGCGAAAATGTTATTTTTGAATATGACAGAAGGAAAGATATTGTTCTTTTTCCAAAAAAGATGCGTTCTTTTTTAAATGGAAAAGTGGTATTAGAACATGGAAAAAGCCTTTTTTTAGGTACGGATATGATTGAAGCACAGGATCGGAAACAGATGCAGAAAGTTTGTAAAAGGCTGTTTGAAAAAGATCAGACATTGGAGTGTGAATTTCGAACAAAGTTTTTTACAGGAGAATATCGCTGGTTTGAAGTAGTTTTTGCTGCAGTTCGATCAAAGGATGGAGAAGTAGTAAAGCTTTTGGGAAAGCTGACGGATATTGAGAAAGAAAAACAGCATTTAATAGAACTGCAAAATAGTGCAAAATTAGATTCGGTTACCGGGTTATACCATAAAAAAGCAATTTTTGAGTTTATCGAAGAAAGAACGGCAAAACAAACGTCATTTGCTGTTTTATTTGTAAATATTGACAATTTTAATCAAGTCAGTGATACGATGGGGCATTTGTTTGGAGATTCTGTACTTTGTACGATAGCAGAGGAGATTCAGGAGGCAGCGGGAGGAAAAGGAACGGTTGGACGAATAGGAGAAGAAGAATTTCTTGTTGTTTTAGAGGAAGCGGAAAGAGAAATTGTGCAAAAGACAGCAATGGGTATGATTAGTGCGATACGTAAAGTATATATTGGCGGAGAAGAAGGAAATTCTTTAATGGTCAGCATTGGAATTGCACTTTATCCGCAGGACGGAAAACAGGCAGAAGAATTATTTTCCAGAGCAAGTGAGGCATTGTATACTATTAAAAACAATAAAAAAAATCGTTTTTTGTTTTTTGATCAGATGGGGAAATTAGAAATACGTTCTCTGAAAATGGAAAGTCCAATCTATAATTATGATACAAATTGGTTTCGAAGACAGGCAGAGCATTTTAATCAGAGTATTATTTCTTTTGTTTTTAATGTATTAGCATCAGCAAAAAGTCTGCCTAGTGCAATTAATTTGGTATTGGACAGGATCGGAAAGACCTATGATTTGGATCGGATTCAGATTATGCGTGCAAGTTATACTAATCGCTCTATGCAGGTAAATTATCTTTGGAAAGAACAGGTAAAGTCAGTAGAGGATGAAGAAGTCCGCTGTCATTTTCAGAGCTGGGAAAAGATGCTTTCCGGGTTTGATGAAAGGGGAATGATTATTGCAGGGGACTGTAGAACAGCAGAGCTGACACCGGATTTTAGAAGAACGATAGAGGAACTGAAAGCAAAGGCTGTTGTAAGCTGCGGGCTTTATGATGTAGATGGCGAGTTTTTAGGGATGATTTTATTTGAGGACTGTGAAAAGGTTAGAAATTGGAATCGGGTAGAGTTAGATACTTTTTTAGAGTTTTCAAAGATTATGTCTTATTTTATTTTAACCAATGCCAGCCGGAAGCGGGATACCATGCGGATAGAGCAGCTTAGCAATTATGACAGAGTGACAGGGCTTCACGGATATCGGCAGTTTAAAAAGGATTTAAGCCGGATTTTGCACAAACGAGGAACAATGGGACAGCTTGCCTTGCTCAATATGGATATCAGTAATTTTAAGTATATCAATAGTACATTTGGAATTGAAGCAGGGGATTGTATGCTGCGGGATTTTGCCCGTTTTTTTGTAACAGAGAACCCTTCTTGTATTTCAGGATGCCGTATTTTTGCCGATGACTTTTTGGCAGTGGTACAGATGGAGTCAAAGGAAAAATTGGAAATACAGATTAAAAGTCAGACAGAAGAGTTTATTAAACGGGAATATAAAAAAAATTCGGGCAGTTATTTTTCGGTTTATACTGGTATTTATGAAATTTTACCGGAGGACAGAGATGCCAATTATGTAATTGATTGTGCGATTATGGCAAGAAAGATGTTAAGAAAAAGGCAGGAAGGGCAATATGGGTTTTTTGATGATGCACTGCGGGAGCAGGTTGCTCGTGAAAGTCATGTACTGGCTGTCGTGCATAAAGCAATTCGGCAGGAGGAACTGATACCGTATCTGCAGCCGAAGTTTGATTTAGAAACAAGGAAGTTGATCGGAGCAGAGGCACTGGTACGCTGGAAAAGAAATGGAGAGATTTGTTTTTATCCAAATGATTTTATTCCGGTGCTAGAGCAGTCTGGAGATATTGTAGAATTGGATTTTTCGATTTATGAGCAGGTACTGCGAGTGATGCAAAGATGGCAGCAGGAGGGAAAAACGTTGTTTCCGATTTCGGTTAATATCTCTCGTATACACTGTAAATTTGATTCCTGTGACAGACAGATTATAGAACTGGCAGATCAGTATCAGATTCCTCATGAATTGATTGAGATAGAGATAACAGAAAGTGCATTTTTAAATGATACTAATATTTTGGTAGAGAATTTAAAGCGGCTTCGTGAGGCAGGATTTCGAATTAGTATTGATGATTTTGGATCAGGTTATTCTTCTTTAAGCATTATTAGTCAGATGCCGGTAGATGTTATTAAGATGGATCAGACGTTTATTACAAAGGCAGTGGATCAGAAGAAGGCAGGGTGTGTAGTTGCCGCTATGATTTCAATGGCTCAGAATTTAAATTTGGAGGTTATCTGCGAAGGAGTGGAAACAGAGGAGCAGGCACAGTTCCTTTTGGAAAGAGGGTGCAGAATGGGACAGGGATATTTGTTTTCAAAACCGATTACCGTAACTGAATTTGAAGAAAAATTTTTTTATAATAAAATATAGATAGAGGAGAATCTTATTATGAGTATAGTAAAATCAGAGTTTGGAAAAACGCAGGACAAGAAAACAGCTTTTTTATATACATTGACGAATTCGTCAGGTATGATAGTGAAAGTTTCTGATTTTGGGGCTGTTTTGGTGGAAGTACATGTACCAGATCGAAATGGTGTATTAGGAGATGTTGTGCTTGGTTATGATAATTTAGCACAGTATGAAGTGAATCGACCAAGCTTTGGCGGGTTGGTCGGACGACATGCCAATCGGATTGCCAATGCGGTCTTTACACTAAATGGGGTGCAATATTCTTTGGAAGCCAACAGTGGACAAAATAATCTGCACAGCGGGCGTTTGGGCTATCAGAGGCGGCTGTGGGAAGGTAAAGTAAAAGAAGAGGAAAATAATGTAGAATTTGCTTTGCATAGTCCTGATATGGATCAGGGATTTCCGGGGAATTTGGAAGTGAAGGTAACCTATACACTGACAGAGGAAAATGAATTGAAATTGTCTTATTGGGCGGTTTCTGATGCAGATACCATTTTAAATTTGACTAATCATTCTTATTTTAATTTGGCAGGACATGCTTCTAATGATGTACTTTCTCATATTGTCTGGATTGATGCAGATTATTTTACAGAAATAGACGAGAAAGGGATTCCTACCGGGAAAATTCTTCCGGTGGAAGGGACAGCTTTGGATTTTAGACAGAAAAAAATGATTGGAAAAGAGATTGATAGTAAGGATCGAATGGTTGTATTGGGAAATGGGTATGATCATAATTGGGTTTTAAAGACAGAAGGAAAAAAGGTTTTGCTTGTGGCAGGAATGGAAGAGGAAAAAAGTGGACGTGGGATGCGGGTATATACGAATTTTCCGGGGCTGCAGTTTTATACTGGGAATTTTTTAGATGGAACAGAGAGAGGGAAAGAGGATGTTTACTATGTCAGACGGAGTGGAGCATGTTTTGAAACACAGTATTTTCCAGATAGTATGCATCATGAAAATTTTTTGCAGGCTGTTTTAAAGGGCGGGGAAGTCTTTTTGGGAGAAACGATATTTGAATTTTATACTTTTTGAAATTGAGGGGGGAGGACGCCGGAGGACGCCAGATTCGAAAACGGTGGGTAGCCTGCTGTTCCGGTTTCCAAAAAGTAAGAAGTTCTAAGACTTCTGCCGTTCTATGCATCCAACCAGACAGACCGGAGCGCAATTCGCCCTCATTTCAGCCGAAATGTAATTGGTGTAAGGAAGGATTTTATCAGCCGTAAGACAGCCTCTTTCCTATTATCCGGGCTAAACACGCCCCTTTTTTTTCAC
>CAJUGZ010000315.1 GCA_910585855.1 uncultured Lachnospiraceae bacterium
GGGCGAATTGCGCCCCGGTTCGGACGGTTGGATGAACCGAAATCAGAAGCCCTAGACTTTCTTACCATTCGGAGCGGAGCAAAGAAAGGAAACCGGCAAACCGCCTCTGGCGTCCGGCTGCATCCATCTGCATCTGACTTCATTCTGCTATATCTAGCAGAAAAATCGAACTACCATACGTTTCCACCCCCGAGTCATACGACAAACCTCCAAAGTCACTTTCTGATAAACCAAAAAGACATATTCTCTGTCTTTATCACTTTCCTTTCCATTTCCATATGCTGCCCGGTTTACAATCTCTATCACTTGTTCCATTTTCTCCGCCTCTATCCCCGGTATCTGCTCACTTAATTTTATACTAAAATCCTCTTCCCATCCTTCATATTTGGAAAGATAGCCTCCTAAATGCAATATCCGCAATAGTTCAAAGAAAATCCCTCTGCTTCCTTTCTGCTTGATTTTCTCCCATCTAAAAAAACGCCAGTATCGTACTGCCAAAGGAATCAAGCACAGTACTTCTACAGGTAAAAAAAACCATATTGGATTCCAATCTAAGTTTTGCTGTTTCTTCTTTCCGGGCATGCTTTTTTTTTCCTGTTCTATACGACGAATACTAGGTACAGATAAATCCCAGCCATATTTCTGAAAAACAGCGTTCATCTCCTCTTGATTCCAGCCCAGATAGATTTCATCTGTATCAGCTCTTTCTATATTTCCGGCAGCAGGTGTTACTTCTACAGGTGTCCATCCATAATCTTCTACCAAAATCTCTACCCATGCATGTGCCGCTCGATCGGTTACCTCTGCTAAATAACGTCCATCCCTCTGCTGTTCAAATTCCGTTGGCTCTATCAGATATCCAGAAACATATCGTGCCGGAATCCCATACATCCGATACATCAATGTTGCTGCTGCTGCAAAATGCACACAATACCCACGCCCATTTTCAAATAAAAAATACTCTACTATATCCTCTCCATAAGGAGCTGTTCCGGGAGTCACTGTATAGATGGCATTACTGTGCAGTGTATATAAAATAAACGCCGTAATTTCCTCTAATTCCGAAAACGGATTCTCCCGGCACAGCTTTGACAGCTTTGGCAGTATCTCTCCCGGCACTTGTGTATAAACATGATTTGCTGCCTGCTGATAAATCGTTTGAATTTCTAAATAGTAAGAGGCAGACTCTTTAAAATCGGCATTTACATTTTCCCAGTCAATCTCCATATCTTTTTGTTCATAATAACGGTATTGATAACCAGACTCATACCTTCCGTAGTCAAAATAGTTATTGACTGCATCACCCTGCCACTGGCTGTAATACGGTCTGTAATAAGTAGCATCTCTTTTATTTATTGGTTCAATCTGCAAATTTCGAGATTTCTGCATAGGATCTCCCTTCATCCGACTGTTTACTACATAATACATTCCACTGTAAGTCGAACCCATATGATTTTCCCAATGTGTTAAATTCAGTTGATTTGCAATTTCTTCATATAATTTCCTGTTATCTGCTGCCGTCCAATCCCCTCCAATATAGTTTTCTCCATGAAACCCGCTTAAATACAATGGTTCTGTTGGCTTTTGCTCGGTCCAAATCTGCATCTGTTCCTCTCCTGTCCGATGCAGATTGGTGCGGCTGACTTTTCCGTCTTTTACCGGTTTTTCCCTTATCCCCAAAGTATTTACTGCTATGCGGTATAGATAGCCTTCTAAATCGTAAGTCAAATGATAAATCGGCTCTTTCCAAATCTGAGCAATCAACACTGCTGCGCAAAAAAGAGTACCTAACAGTACTGTCATAGAAAGCGTCACTGCATCTGACGCCTTTTTTGTTTTTCCAGAAAGTTGTTCTACAGAAAGCAAAACCGTTTTTCTGTTTTTTTGTTCCAATTTATGCACAGCATAAAAAATTACCTGAAAAAAAAATAAAACCGCTGCGGTCTTCCACTGCATCGCAATCCCGACAACCGGAGCGATGCAAAACAGACCTGTTATTACCATAATCATCCATTTATGCCCAATAAAAGTAAATTCCAAAAAAAACAATAATAAACATAAATATAATAATATTATTAAAATCAAAAAAGTCAAATCCACTGGATCGGTTTCTTCTACCTGCATCAATCTTTCTGCCGCAAACTGTATCTGCTTATACAAAACCTTTCTAAAAAAATATCCCAGACCTATAATTACCCCTAGTTCAATAAAATAAAAATACCAACATATCTTTCGCTTATACATATAAAGATACCAATTTCCTGCACAAACCAAAAAAATAACTCCTCCAACTAACTTTACGGAAAAAGAAATTCCTTCTATTGCAGAAAGAAAAAACAAAATCCCATAAATCCCTGCCAAATGCAAGCAGAAAAAAGAAATAGATTTTGCTTGTTTTTCTTTTTTATTCTTCATTTTTTTCTATCCTCTATCACTATACTGAAATCGAAAGCTCCTTCTCTAAAAATGTCATAATAAGAGTTTCATTACTATAGTATTCTAATTTTCGATTTAACCGAAATGCATCCTTTCCCTCTTCCTGAAACTTCCAAAACAACTGTCTTTCTTTCTCTTTTTGTGCTGTTCGGACATCCAACTGATACAATCGGCAAAATAACTGTTGATAGCTGTTCAAATCCCAAACCTCTATACAAATTTCCTCTTCTGGCTCTGCTTCAAACCAATGTACCACAACCCGCTTTACCTGCTGCATCAATCCCAAAAGAATTGCCGCTATTACCTGATAAAAACAGTTCATCCCTTTTGCCGTCGGTTCTTCCCCTGACAGTTCTAAAAAAAGATCAGCAGATGCATCGGATTCCTGCTCTAATTCTTTTACCCAAAGCTGCTGCATCCTTGCACTCTGTTTCCAATGAATACGGCGGATATCGTCACCCTGCTGATACTCCCGAAGCTGTTTTACTTCCATTTGTTCGTTTTCCCCGCTTTTTCTCCAAGTTTCTAAAAACAGTTCTCTTTTATTCCATTCAAGATTTTCTTGTATCAGACTTGCCTGCTCTTTTGGCAATACCAAAAGCTGCATTTTATCTTTCTGTTTTTTTCTTGCAGAAAAAAGAGAGAGATAGTCATAAAACCAAACCCGCTCTAACTCTAATTCCAGCAAACCGCAATAAGGTGTATCCATTTCAAAAAAAAGCTGACTTTCTCCCGTTCCTCCTGCTGTTCCAACCATACGAATCCGACGTTTCTTTCCATACCGATAGCCAAATCTTATTCGAATCTGAAAACGTCCTGCCGCAAAAATTCCCTTATTTTTAACAGAAATCCGGCAAGTTTGTTTTATCCCTTTTGATGCAGCCGCAGCCTCTGTTAAAAACCCAACCTGTAATACTTTTTTCCAATAATAAGGCAAAAAAAACAAAGCCAAAAACAGCAGCAGCTCTAATACAACAAGCGTCAATAAAACAGGATTTTGATATGTTCCCGCTATATAATAAGTCAATATCATAACAGCCAAAAAATACACTTTTTTCATCTTACTTTCTCCCATAACGGCGGTTTTTTTATCTGCCTGACAATCTCTTTTATAATCTGTTCCTTTGTAATTTTTTCTGTTCTGGCAGCTATATTTCTTACCATTCTATGCTGTATCACATAAGGAAATTGATCTGCTATATCTGCAGGAGTCACAAAACTTCTGCCCTGTATCCATGCTGCTGCTCTTGCCATCTTTACCAATGCAATCGTTGCCCTTGGACTTCCTCCTCTCTCTAAATAGCGATGCTGCCGAGTAGCCGCTACTAATTCCACCAGATAGCGATACACTTCATCTTTGATATAAACTTCTTGTACGTTTTTCTGCATCTGTTCTAACCATTTTCCATCTTCTATTGGCTGTATCTCTTTAATTCGTTCTGTTATTCCAATACTTTTTGCCATAACCACTTCACTTTCAAAATCTGGATATCCAATCGAAATTCGAATCATAAACCGATCCATCTGTGCCTCCGGCAGCGGCTGTGTCCCTGCACTGCCATATGGATTTTGTGTAGCAATTACCAAAAAAGGAGTGGGAACAGATCTTGTTTCTCCCTCTACTGTTACCTGCCTTTCCTCCATTACTTCCAAAAGAGCCGCCTGTGTCTTAGGAGAAG
Organism: uncultured Lachnospiraceae bacterium; assembly: GCA_910585855.1. GTDB lineage: Bacteria > Bacillota > Clostridia > Lachnospirales > Lachnospiraceae > MGBC114844. The sequence goes on from CAJUGZ010000315.1 coordinate 4,116, forward strand.
TACGGTTGATTTCATCCGCCAAAAGTAAATTGCAAAAAACACTTCCTTTCTGATAGACAAACCGTTCCTCTTCCCTTCGATAAATAGAAAATCCGGTTAAATCAGAAGGCACAACATCCGGTGTAAACTGTACTCGTTTATAATCCAATCTCATTGCCTTTGAAAAAGCAAGTGCCAGCGTTGTTTTCCCCACTCCCGGAATATCTTCCAACAAAATATGCCCATTTGCCAAAAAAGCAAGCATCATCTCTAAAATTTCTTTCTCTTTTCCAAAAATCACCTGATTAATCTGCTTTATAATTTCCTGTGCTTTTTCCAAATTTTTTCTCCTTTTAATTTCTAACTTCTTTTATTTCTTCATTATAGCAATATATCCTAATCAGATTCAATATCTAAATTGTGAATATTTAATTAAACTTTTAGAGATAGGATGCTGCCGGAAAGGGTTGGCTTTCACCGGACGCCAGAGGCGGTTTGCTCCTGTTCTTTGCCTGC
>CAJUGZ010000316.1 GCA_910585855.1 uncultured Lachnospiraceae bacterium
AGCCCTAGACGTTCTTACCGTTCGGAGAGCGGAGCAAGCAAAGGAAACGAGCAACCCGCCTCTTGCGTCCGGTGAAAGAAACCCCTTTGCAACATCCTATCTCCAAAAACTGAATGAAAAATAAACACCAAAATATTTCCAAGTACAAATTTTACTGAAAAGCAGGAAGATACTCTGTCTTTATATAATCTGCAGCCTGTTCATAAAGAATCAAATACTCTTCCCCACCTGCATCTGCCCAATTATGAAAAAGCATGATACCGTCTTCTGTCAAACACCATCCATCTCCAAAAAATTCGTCTTTTATATAATTTCTATAATGAATTTTATCTGCAAAATTTTCTTTTATATACTCTGAAGCAAATTCGCAAAACTCTTCCTTATCCCAAAAAATATCTTCTGGTTTAAGAATTTTTCCACTTTTTGTATCAAAATTTACAGAAGATATATAAACGCTGGGAAGATAACTGCCAGTATAAAGTCCCGGACAAGCCGTATTCCTGTTTTGAAAACTAATCACTGCCCCATCCGCACGCATAACCTGAAAATCCGTATCATAAAAATATCCTGCTTCTTTTTTCTCCTGTTCTGTCCAAACTACATCACTCTTTGTTATTCCAATGCTCAAAAATTCATTTCTTTTTTCCTGATCTGTCTGATAAAATTCTAAAAGCCAATCATTAATTTTTCCCTCACTATAAGGATTGTCTGGTATTCGCACCTGATAACATCCCTTTAAATCCTGTATCACCTCTACCGACACCATTTCTCTTTCTGCAATCTCATCTTTATCCACCTCAAATAAAGATAACTGCCTTTGAATCTTTTTTGTATATCCATCTTCTAACCATTTCCATGTATCTGCTGCTGTTGAAAGATTTGTCACCTTTTTTTCTACAAAGGCTTTTTCATTTTCCCAATTTGCCTTTTCTTCCTGAAGTACTCCAATCTCTTGAACTGTTTCTTCTAATTCCTTCTGCAATCTGCAATTACTCCAAAATAATCTTGCATTAATTATCCCCAAAAATACAAACAATCCAATTACAATCCATCTTTTTTTCCATTTTATTTTCCCCATATTCCTTTATCTTATATTGTTCCTTTCTCCCAATTCACTGTAAGCTAAAAACAAAAAAGTATTTTATCCTTATTATTTTTAAACGCAATTCCATTCTACAAACTGAGCCTCTCCACGTTCTGGAAGCACCATTTTTTGCAGCATATCACTAATTACTGTTTCTGGTACTTCCTCTGTCCTCTGCCGATTTCGTTCTAATCCTTCTTTCCATCCGGTTTCCAAAAAAACAATACGGACGTCTGCATGATACCCCTCAAATAGCCGTACTTGTTTTTCCCGTATCACAGGGGTTAAATTCGTAGCATTCCATATAAAAGGCTGTTTTCTGCGCAAATATTCCTTTGCCTGTTCTTTTGCTGCATTTATTACCGCACCCTGAGCCTCTCTAGGAGAAATATGCATCTGTTTTCGAATCTCATCTAACGAAATGACAGGATATCCTTGTACATATGTACGAATCCAAGTATCCTTTCCTGTACCCGGCAGTCCGCCAAGCAAAATTACCTCTCCCCAAGCCTGATGATACCATTCTATTTCTGGTTGTGTTGTCCGCCCAGACAGATAAGCATATTTTGAAAACTCATCACAAAAACAAAAAGGCTTTTGAAAGCATCCTATATCCTTTGCTGTTTCTGCACAAAGTTCTACAATCTCAAAAGCCTCTTCCTTTCGATCGGTAATTCTTCCAAGCACATCTGCGGCAGAGAGCATACAAAGCAGTTCCAGCGAAAAATCTTCTGCCAATTCTTCGTTTGCAGCAATTCTAATCAGCCGCTGCTCTGGATTTTCCTGTGTTAAAATATGAGGCGGCACTGCATGATAACGAATCAATTCGCATACGGTTTCACGAAATATACATGCCGATTTTGTCCCACTTAAGCCAAATTCTTTCCATAACCATTCCCTTGCCATTCTAGAGCCTACTATTGCATGATTCGGAGAAGTCCATACTCCATCTTCCATACGAGTACAGGGAATTTTCCCTATATCATGTAGGAGTGCCGCTAAAAATACTTCCTGCTGTTTTTGCTTGGATAGTGTTCGAAATGTCTGCATCCTTATTAATTCCTCACAAACCATCTGCGTATGTGTCCACACATCCCCTTCTGCGTGCCAAACCGCTGTCTGTTGTATCTGCTGCATTGACTCTGCCCAAGGAAACTGTTTTTTTATCTGCTCCCAATCAATTTTCCAATCAGGCGTCTTTGGAAATAAAGAAAGAAGCTGCTTCTGTAAATATTCCATTTCCTGATTTTCTCCTGCTAATTTTAATTACAAACATTCTACATTCTATTCCAAAAATAACTGCTCAACCGGAACTGACAATAAATTCGGTATAATTGGTCTGTCCAGCCAATGTGTTCCAGAATCAAGGATTCCCTGTACAAATGACACTCTGACATATTTTAAACGTTCCACTACATAACCGCCTTCTTCCACTTTAATATATAAACCTTCCATCTTTGTAGAAGTATCGGTTTCCCTGCACTGCCGCTCTGCATCTAACCCGTTTTTATTACAGTACTCCCGCATCTTGTTTATATGATCAAAACTAATATAATTTGATTCTCCCACAAGCCCCAATAATTTTTCCTTCGATGAAAACTTTCCTTCCTGCAAAACTGGAACAGATACTACCGGCATCTGCTCTGTCAGTTTTCTGCGGGAAGGAGTATCTAAAAAACGCCCGTTTTCTCTGTCAAGAATATCAAATTCTAAAAAATAATGCGGCAGTTTATCATAATAAACCGAGTGTTTCGCATACATCCACTCTCCATACATTACATATCGAGTACCTAAAATCTGAAAAAAACAATCCCGATGCGCATTTCCCCACTGTTTTAAAAGGTTAAAATGCCGCTCCCGATAGCCCCCTGTCAAATAATGTCCTCTGCTTTGAAAAAGCAAATTTCCCTCCAAATCAAATGAAATTGCCGAATTTGCTCCATCACACTTTTCTTCCACTACCAAATGTCTTCCTTCTATTTCGGAAAAACGCACCTGTGAAAGATCCTCATCTCCCGGCTGCAAACGAGAACCTTCCAAATGCGGTGTTCTTGGATATTTTATTAACTCTGTCTGTCCGTTCATTACTTTTTCCTCCATTCTGCGAATTCTACCCTTAGTATAACACAAACATTTCCTAAAAGAAAGACAGAAAGAAGGAAGCTTTAATTAGGCTTTTGGAGAGGGGGACGCCAGATTTGAAAATGGGAGGACAACCTGCTGTTCCACGTTTCCAAAAAGTAAGAAGTTCTAAGACTTCTAACTTTTCTCCAAAATCACTGCAGGTTGCCCCCCCATTTTCAAATCTAGCTGTTTCTTGACCCCGAAACCAAAAAGAATCTTATCCAAATTTCTATCGTAATCCAATCAACAGCCTCTGGCGTCCGGTGAAAGAAATCTCTTTACCGCATCCTATCTCCAAAAGCCTAATTGAAGGAAGGACACCAAAATCCCACCCTGAACAAACTTTCCTTCGGATTTGGCGTCCTCCCCTCAAAAAACCTCTATTCTTTTAGTAATGCCTGAAGAATTACGATATGATATTCCTCATCCATAATAATTCTTTGAAGTACAGCATTTACATATTCATCATGAATCATACTGATATGCACATTATATTGATTGATAGCAGCCCGCTCTGCTTCTATATCTGCTCCCAACATCTGCTTTGCCTGCTCTGGTATCGTTAAAAATTCTGGTGTCCACATTCGATTTCTTCCATTTCGGTGTTTTGCTACAAAATCTACTTTTCCTCCCAGTAAATCAATCAGTTCTCCCAACTTCTGCAAATGCATCATCTCTGCCATTGCAATTCCTAAAATAGTAGAAGCCATAGAACATTTTTCATTGGACAAACGATTTTCATTATTGATATACTGCGTAATCGCCGACATCTCCGACACAGCACCACAATAATCAATACTAAGTAAATTTGCATATGGCAGATTCTTTTCTGCTACCTGAATCGGCGGATAGGGAAGATCTACCATAATTGGTCTTACCCCTGCAAAACTGCAGGAATTACGGATAGGATTTTCTTTTTCACCCATAAGATAACCTCTTTCACTATATCTTTCTATCATCATATTTCAAATTTTAAAAATCATGTCTGCTTTTCTATATTTTTATCCTGTTTCTTGATTCCCTTTGCAATACTCTATTTCCAAAAACCGAATTAAAGCGTCTATCAGGAGTTATAAAATATAAACGAGCAGACAAAACAACATGGAATGACACAAAAGGCAGTTACACTTGAAGCCGAGGTTATGCAGTTAGCATAATCAGAAAAATAATTTAATAACAAAATAACAGCGTAAAAGCGTATGGAACGATAAATTGTAAACCATGTGTCTTTTTTACACCCAAAAGAGGAACATAAACGACAACATTCAGACCACTACCACAGAGTTGATTCTTTTTTGTTCCGGGAGCAAGAAACAGCCAGATTCAAAAACGGTGGGCAGCCTGCAGTGACTTTGGAAAAAAGTTAGAAGTTCTTAGACTT
>CAJUGZ010000317.1 GCA_910585855.1 uncultured Lachnospiraceae bacterium
CGAGCAGAAGTCTAAGAACTTCTAACTTTTTTCCAAAGTCACTGCAGTCTGCCCACCGTTTTCGAATCTGGCTGTTTCTTGACCCCGGAACAGAAAAAGTCTACCATAATTCAACGAACAGCAAACCGCCTCTTGCGTCCGGTGAAAGCCAATCCTTTCCAGCAGCATCCTATCTCCCTGCCGTCTTATAGAATTGACTGTGCAAATTCAGTTCTGCATGTCTAAACTGTTACAAAATTGTAAAAATAAGCATCTTGCATAATTGACAAATCGTGATAATTGGTATAACATAGAAGTACAATGATTTTAAACGTTTCAGAAGTGATGTTTGCATCATTTATAGGAAATGAAAAATAAATCATATCAGGAGGAAAAAAATGGCAAGAAAAATGAAAACTATGGATGGAAATACCGCTGCTGCACATGTGTCTTATGCGTATACAGACGTAGCAGCTATCTATCCGATCACCCCATCATCTGTTATGGCAGAATTAGCAGATAAGTGGTCAACCGAAGGCCGCAAGAACATTTTCGGACAGGAAGTACAAGTTGCTGAAATGCAGTCAGAAGCAGGAGCAGCAGGAACCGTACATGGTTCTTTATCTGCAGGTGCACTGACTACAACATTTACTGCATCTCAAGGTTTGCTTCTGATGATTCCAAATATGTATAAAATTGCTGGTGAGCAGCTTCCGGGCGTTATCAATGTATCTGCTCGTGCTTTGGCAAGTCATGCTTTGTCTATTTTTGGCGATCATTCGGATGTTTATGCATGTCGTCAGACTGGTTTTGCTATGCTTTGCTGCTCTAGTGTACAGGAAGTTATGGACTTGACACCAGTTTCTCACTGTGCAGCAATTAAAGGAAAAGTTCCATTTCTTAATTTCTTTGATGGATTCCGTACCTCCCATGAAATCCAAAAGATTGAAATGTGGGATTATGAGGATTTAAAAGAGTTAGTTGATATGGATGCAATCGATGCATTCCGTCGTCATGCTTTAAATCCAGAACATCCATGCCAGAGAGGTTCTGCACAGAATCCAGATATCTTCTTCCAAGCAAGAGAGGCTTGTAATCCATATTATGATGCACTTCCTGAAATTGTGGAAGAGTATATGAATAAGATCAATGCAAAAATTGGTACAGATTATAAGTTATTTAATTATTATGGTGCTGCAGATGCAGAAAAAGTAATTATCGCAATGGGTTCTGTATGTGAAACGATTGACGAAACGATTGATTACTTAAATGCAGCAGGTCAAAAAGTTGGTGTTGTAAAAGTTCGTTTATATCGTCCGTTTAGTGCAAAACATCTGTTGGATGTCATTCCTGAAACAGTAAAACAGATTACCGTATTAGACAGAACAAAAGAGCCGGGTGCACTTGGTGAGCCGTTATATCTGGATGTTGTAGCTGCTCTTAAGGATACAAAATTCCACAATGTTCCTGTATTCTCTGGACGTTATGGTTTAGGTTCAAAAGACACAACACCTGCACAGATTATTGCCGTTTATAAGAATACAGAGAAGAAGTTATTTACTATCGGTATTGAAGATGATGTAACCAATCTTTCTTTAAAGATTGAAGAAAATCCAAGTACTGCACCAGAAAGTACAATTAGCTGTAAGTTCTGGGGTCTGGGTGCAGACGGTACAGTAGGTGCAAATAAAAACTCCATTAAGATTATCGGGGATCATACGGATATGTATGCACAGGCATATTTTGACTATGATTCAAAGAAATCCGGTGGTGTTACCATTTCTCATTTACGTTTTGGAAAAGACAAGATTCAGTCTACTTATTTGATTAATAAGGCTAATTTTGTTGCCTGCCATAATCCTGCTTATGTACATAAGTACAATATGGTTCAGGATTTGAAAGACGGCGGAACATTCTTATTAAACTGCGGCTGGGATATGGAGCAGTTAGAGAAGAACCTTCCGGGACAGGCAAAGAGATATATTGCAGAGCATAATATTAAATTCTATACAATCGATGGAATTAAGATTGGTAAGGAAATCGGACTTGGCGGACGAATCAATACCGTACTGCAGTCTGCGTTCTTTAAGCTTGCTAATATTATTCCAGCAGAAGAAGCTATAAAATATATGAAAGATGCTGCAACCGCTACTTATGGCAGAAAAGGGGATGCAGTAGTTAAGATGAATCATGATGCAATCGACAGAGGAAGTCAGGATGTAGTAGAAGTACAAGTTCCTGAAAGCTGGAAGAATGCACAGGATGAAGATTTATCAAAGAAGGCAGAAGGAAATAAGCAGGATACAGTTGATTTTGTAAATAATATCCAGATTCCGATCAATGCACAGGAAGGAAATAAATTACCAGTTTCTGCATTTAAGGATTATGTAGATGGTACTACCCCGTCTGGATCTGCTGCATTTGAAAAACGTGGTGTTGCAATCGACGTTCCGGTTTGGATTCCAGAAAATTGTATTCAGTGTAATTTCTGTTCTTATGTTTGTCCTCATGCAGTAATTCGTCCAGTAGCATTGACAGAAGAAGAGGCAAAGAATGTACCGGCTGATATGAAGACTGCTCCTTTGACAGGTATACAGGGTTATCGGTTTGCTGTTACTGTTTCTACTATGGATTGTACAGGCTGCGGTTCTTGTGCAAATGTATGTCCGGGTAAGAAGGGCGAAAAAGCATTGGTTATGAAGCCGTTTGATGCAAACGAAGATACACAGCAGGCAGTATTTAACTACGGTCAGGAAGTGCCGATGAAGGCAGAAGTAGCTGAGAAGTTTAAGGAAACTACAGTAAAGGGCAGTCAGTTTAAGCAGCCGTTATTAGAGTATTCGGGAGCTTGCGCAGGCTGTGGAGAAACTCCTTATGCAAAATTAGTAACACAGTTATTTGGTGAGAGAATGTATATTGCAAATGCAACCGGATGTTCTTCTATCTGGGGTAACTCTTCACCATCTACACCATATACCGTAAATAAGGCTGGCAGAGGTCCTGCTTGGTCGAACTCTTTATTTGAAGATAATGCAGAGTTTGGTTATGGTATGGCACTGGCTCAGGAAACAATGAGAAAGAGCTTAAAGGGCAAGGTTGCAGCTTTAGTAGAAGCAACCGATAAGGCAGATGTAAAAGAAGCTGGACAGGCTTATTTGGATACTTTTGCAAATGGACAGGCAAATATGGCAGCTACTGAGAAATTGGTAGAAGCATTGACAGCTTGTGATTGTGAGAAGGCAAAAGAAATCTTAAAGGATAAGGATATGCTTTCTAAGAAGTCACAGTGGATTCTTGGCGGTGACGGCTGGGCATATGATATTGGATTTGGCGGACTTGACCATGTAATTGCAAGCGGCAGAGATGTAAATATTTTGGTATTTGATACAGAAGTTTATTCGAATACCGGCGGACAGTCCTCTAAGGCTACTCCTACTGGCGCAATCGCACAGTTTGCTGCAGGCGGTAAGGAAGTAAAGAAGAAGGATCTGGCACAGATTGCTATGAGTTACGGATATGTTTATGTAACACAGATTGCTATGGGTGCAGATTATAATCAGTGCTTAAAGGCAATTACAGAAGCTGAAAATTATCCGGGACCATCTTTGATTATTGCTTATGCTCCTTGTATCAATCATGGTATTAAGGGTGGTATGAGCAAGGCTCAGACAGAAGAGAAGAATGCGGTACAGGCTGGCTATTGGCATCTGTTCCGGTATGATCCTCGTTTGAAGGCAGAAGGAAAGAATCCATTCCAGTTAGATTCGAAAGCACCTACTGGAAATTATCAGGATTTCATTAAGAATGAAGTTCGTTATAGTTCCTTGCTTCGTGCAAATCCTGCTCGTGCGGAAGAATTGTTTGATAAGGCTGAGAAGAATGCAGCTGAGAAGTATGATTATTTGACAAAACTTTCGAAACTTTATGGAGAAGAATAGGAAGTAAAGGGTATATTGAGAAGGCGGTACACCATTTAGTTGGTGTACTGCTTTTTTCTTTATCAAGAGGGGGACGCCAGATGCGGGAACAATGGGCAGCCTGCTGTTCCGGTCTCCAAAAAGTAAGAAGTTCTAAGGTTTCTGTCTATCAGTGCATCCAGCCGGACAGACCGGGGCGCAATTCGCCCTTATGGCAGCCAAAATGTTACTGGTGTAAGGGAAATAATACAAGCCATCATATGCATCCTTTCTAAAATACGGGCTAAACACGCCCCTTTTTTTGCACATACTGCATGGAAGCAGTATGTGCAAAAAATCTTAGTTTTTAGAGCAGAAACCTAAGAACTTCTAACTTTTTTCCGAAGTCACTGCAGGCTGCCCATTGTTCCCGCATCTGGCTGTTTATCGGTTTTTGAACAAAAAAGGGATTTTGTTGGAATTTTTTTGAATGAGTGGATAATAGTGAAAAAGATGCATATTAAGGAGATGCAGAACAGGTTTTGAGGTGTTTTTTCTGCCTGCTATACACAGCCGGAATTGGAAAGAAGGTCTGCGCAGGGTCATCATTTCCCGTCGGCACTTGGACATTGTATTGCTGTGTTTTAGCGTCTTAGTGTTCGCTATAAAAATAGGAAATGCTAAGCGGGAGCGGGCCCGGAGCAGACCTTCTT
>CAJUGZ010000318.1 GCA_910585855.1 uncultured Lachnospiraceae bacterium
TCTGGTTGGATGAAGGAAAAGGCAGAAGTCTTAGAACTTCTTGCTTTTTGGAAACGTGGAACAGCAGGCTGCTCACCGTTTTCGAATCTGGCGTCCTCTTGAAAATTTTGAAAACTCTAAAAAGTTCTTATCTTATCTTCTTGTAAAATCAAAATTTTATCTTTTTATAAGTTTATTCTGAACCTGCTAATCTGCCAGAAAGGGACTTGTTCCGTTGGTAGTTTTGTGTTACAATCAAACGTATGGCAAAAAGCAAACGAATCGTTAGTGATAGTGAGGAAAATCATGCGTTTAGATAAATATTTAGCGGATATGGGAGCGGGAACTCGCAGTGAAGTAAAAAATTTAATAAAAAAAGGGTTTGTTACGGTAAATGAAACACCATGTAAAAATGCAGATCAAAAAGTAACAGAAAGTGACCAGATTGCAGTAAGAGGAATGATTATTTCTTATATTTCAAAGGAATATTATATGTTATATAAACCTGCAGGTGTTCTTTCTGCAACAAGGGATAAATATGAAAAAACAGTATTAGATTTGATAAATACGAAAAAACGAAAGGATTTATTTCCTGTCGGAAGATTAGATAAAGATACAGAGGGGCTTTTATTGATTACGAATGACGGAGATTTGGCACACAGTTTACTTTCTCCAAGAAAGCATATAGGAAAGGTTTATTTTGTCAGATTGAACGGAGAGATTACGAAAGAGCAGATCTATCTTTTAGAAACGGGAATTAAATTGGAAGATGGAGTAAGAACACAGCCCGCATCTCTTAAAGTTTTAAATAAAAATGAAGGCATATCGGAAGTGGAAATTACGATTTATGAGGGGAAGTTTCATCAGGTGAAGCGAATGTTTTTGTCAGTTGGTTTAGAAGTGATTTATTTAAAACGTTTGTCTATGGGAAATTTAGTATTAGATGAAACTTTGAGAAAGGGAGAGTATCGAGTTTTGACAGAAAAAGAACTTGCTGATTTAAAGGAAATAACAAAAGAAAGGATAAAAAATGGAAGCGATATTTGATAACCAAATCAAAGCAGTATTATTTGATTTAGACGGAACTTTGGTAGATTCTATGTGGATGTGGAAGGCGATTGATGTGGAATATTTAGGGCGCTATCAGATTGAACTTCCCGAAGATTTAGCGGAGTGTATTGAAGGAATGAGCTTTACGGAAACCGCCTATTATATGAAAAATAGATTTCAGATTCCAGAAGATATAGAAACGATGAAACAGGCTTGGAATGAAATGGCACATGATAAGTATGCTTATGAAGTTCCTTTAAAAAAAGGAGCATATGAGTTTTTAAAGCGGTTAAGACAGCGAAATATCCGGCTTGCGATTGCAACGAGCAATTCAAGAGAACTGGCAGAAACTGTTTTGCGGGCACATCAGATCTTAGAGTGGTTTGATGCGATTGTGACTGGATGTGATGTGAAGATTGGAAAGCCTGATCCAGAAGTATATTTGACAGCAGCTCAATTAGTCGGAATCGATCCAAAGGAATGTCTGGTATTTGAAGATGTTCCACAGGGGATTGTTGCCGGAAAGCGGGCAGGAATGAGAGTATGTGCAGTAGAGGATGCTTATTCCTCTCATTTGCAGGCAAAAAAACAGGGGCTTGCCGATTACTATATCAAGGATTATAATGAACTGATAGAACAAGGAGTTTTATGATGAGAGAGGATTACCTTCCCATTTGTCAGGAAGATTTAAAAAAAAGAGGATGGGACAGCGTTGATTTTGTTTATGTGATCGGAGATGCCTATGTCGATCATCCCTCTTTTGGACATGCGATTATCAGCAGACTTTTAGAAGCACATGGATTTCGGGTGGGGATGATATCACAGCCGGATTGGAGGAAAAAGGAGAGTATTTCTGTATTTGGAAGACCAAGGTTAGGTTTTTTAGTAACTGGGGGAAATATGGATTCTATGGTAAATCACTATAGTGTTTCAAAAAAACGAAGACAGACCGATGCCTATACGCCGGGTGGAGTTATCGGGAAACGTCCCGATTATGCTACGGTTGTATATGGCAATTTAATTCGTCAGACTTATTCGGATATACCGATTTTAATCGGCGGAATAGAGGCTTCCCTTCGGCGATTGGGGCATTATGACTATTGGTCAGACCGTATCAAACACTCTGTTTTATTGGACTCGCAGGCAGATATTTTAATGTATGGAATGGGAGAACATGCCGTAATAGAGATTGCAGAAGCGTTAGACAGTGGAATCAAGGTATCGGATCTTACGTTTATCAATGGTACGGTTTATAAAGCAAAAAGTTTGGAAAATGTTTATGATGCACAGATACTGCCTTCTTTTTCGGAGATTGTATCAGATCGGGAAGCATATGCGAAAAGTTTTTATACACAGTACTGCAATACGGATCCGTTTTCCGGGAAACGACTGGCAGAACCCTATCGGGAAAATCTCTATTTGGTTCAAAATCCGCCTGCCAAGCCGCTTACCATGCAGGAAATGGATGATATCTATGCTCTGCCGTATCAGAGAAATTTTCATCCTGTTTATGAAAAAGACGGAGGTGTTCCGGCTATTTCAGAAGTAAAATTTAGTCTGGTAAGCAATCGAGGGTGTTTTGGAGGGTGCAGTTTTTGTGCATTGACGTTTCATCAGGGCAGAATTCTTCAGACTAGAAGTCATGATTCGATTATAGAAGAAGCCAAACAGTTGATTCAGGAAAAAGATTTTAAAGGCTATCTTCATGATGTAGGAGGACCCACTGCAAATTTCCGGCATCCTTCCTGTGAAAAACAGTTATCGAAAGGGGTTTGTGCCCGAAAGCAATGTTTGTTTCCAGAGCCTTGTAAAAATTTAACGGTCGATCATCAGGACTATCTTGTGCTGCTTCGAAAACTTCGCAGTCTTCCGGGCGTGAAAAAAGTGTTTGTACGATCGGGAGTTCGATTTGATTATGTAATGGCAGATAAAGACCGAACTTTTTTAAAAGAACTCTGTCAGTATCATGTCAGCGGGCAGTTAAAAGTAGCACCGGAACATATTGCCGATCCGGTACTTCAGATGATGGGAAAACCGAATAATGTGGTATATCAAAGATTTGTAAAAGCCTATCAGACCATAAACGAACAACTTGGAATGAAGCAGTACCTTGTGCCTTATTTGATGTCTTCCCATCCCGGTTCTACGTTAAAAGAAGCAGTGGAATTGGCGGAATATCTAAGAGATTTAGGATATATGCCGGAACAGGTACAGGATTTTTATCCTACCCCGTCTACGATTTCTACTGTAATGTATTATACTGGTTTCGATCCTCGTACTATGAAAAAAGTCTATGTACCGATTAATCCACATGAAAAGGCAATGCAGCGGGCTTTGATTCAATATCGAAATCCGGCAAATTATGATTTGGTTTTAGAGGCATTGAAAAAAGCTGGTCGTATGGATTTGGTAGGCTTTGAGAAAAAATGTCTGATTCGTCCAAAAGAGGATGCAGTAAAGATACAGAAAGCAAGAGCAAAGAAAAAAGAAAATGAATTAAAAAAAGCCAAAAAGAAATGTGGTACGATTCGAAATGTGCATAAGAAAAAAAGTGGTATAATTTCTTGATGGGGATGCCGAAAAAATAGTGACATATTTGTTGTAGCGCAAAGATGGATTTGTTCGCTACAGAAAGGAGATAGACTATATGAAGATTGCGATTGTAACGGGGGCTTCTTCTGGGTTGGGACGGGAATTTGTGCGGTTGATAGCACAGAAATTGAATACTGTAGAAGAAATCTGGGTTGTGGCAAGACGGATGGAACGTTTGAAAGAATTAGAGAAAGAAGTAAAAATTCCGCTGATTCCTTTTGGACTGGATCTAGAGAAGGAAGATTGGATGGATTTTATGGAGCGGACATTAAAAGAAAGACAGCCAAAGGTAAAAATGTTGGTAAATTGTGCCGGGTTTGGAAAAATTGGAGAGTTTGATCAAGTTTCTTTGCAGCAGGTTGTTGGAATGGTAGATGTCAATTGTCGGGCATTGACGGCTATGACTTATTTGGTATTGCCTTATATGGCGGAAAATTCCAGAATTATTCAGCTTGCTTCCGCTGCTGCTTTTTTGCCGCAGCCGCAGTTTTCTGTCTATGCGGCAACAAAATCCTATGTGCTTAGTTTTTCTCGTGCTCTTTATGAAGAGGTAAAAGGAAGAGGAATTGCAGTAACTGCAGTATGCCCCGGTCCTGTTCAGACGGAGTTTTTTTCGATTGCAGAAGAGAAAGGAGAGATTGCTCTTTATAAAAAACTGGTTATGGCAGATCCAAAAAAGGTGGTGCGAAAAGCATTTCGAGATTCGCTGCAGCGAAAAAGTGTTTCGGTTTATGGAGGTGTGATGAAAGGATTTTCTTGGATTTGTAAGATTTTGCCTCATGAATGGATTCTGCGGTTTTTATGATATAGAAAGAATGGACTACTTGTCAACTACCCATCCCCTAAAGGGAATGGGCTTGTAAAAGCCTATAGTTGACTAGCCTAAGTTTTAACAAACTACGTTATACAAGAATATATAGTTACCTACAGATGTTATGCCAAGTCTGTAG
>CAJUGZ010000319.1 GCA_910585855.1 uncultured Lachnospiraceae bacterium
GACCCTGCATAGAACCCCATTTGGCTTTCGGCTGTGTATTCTGAACCGAAAAAAATGATAGCCAATAGTAAAGTGTTTGCTGTAATATGAAGTATGTATAGAAAAAGATATTTCTTTGCAGATTTTTCTTTAGATTTTGGCTGTATGTTTCTATAAGAAAATGGAGTAATTATAAGAATCTATGGGAAATCGTCATAATAAAAATAGTTAGCTGTTGGTTGAATAACGATAGGAAAATTGGATTGTGCTGTAACTTATTTTTTACGGATAATAGATGTATAACGGCACTTTTTTTGGCTGGTTGGAAGAATCAGCTGAAAGGGAAAGAAAGGTCTATGCAGGGTCATCATTTCCCGTCGGCACTTAGGTGCTGTATTTTAGCACCTTATGTGTCCGCTACGAGGAAATGCTAAGCGCAAGCGAGCCCGGAATAGACCTTTCTTTCCCTTTCAGCGTCCGGGATTATAAAAAAAAGAGGGGAGAGAGTAAAATGTCATTTCGTGGTCGCCGAGATATGGGCGGCGATATTAAGATGATTTCTAATTTAATTCAAAGAAAGTTTTATTCTGCTTTTGATGTGTTGGAGGTGACTCGGACGCAGGGGTGGATTATTGGTTTTATTCGGATGAGGGATGAAGCTGGTTTGGAAACGTTTCAGAAAGATGTGGAGAAAGCTTGTGAAATTCGGCGTTCTACGGCTACTGGAATTTTGCAGTTGTTGGAGAAAAGGGGTTATGTGAAAAGGCAGAGTGTTTCAGGGGATGCTAGGTTAAAGAAGTTGGTATTGACAGCAAAGGCAATAGAAGTGCATGATCAGATTATTGCTCAGATGGAACAGATTGAGGAGCAGCTTTCTGAGGGAATTTCAGAGGAGGAGAAAGTATGTTTTTTTCGGATTATAGATCAGATGAAAAGAAATTTGAATCGAATGGGGGAGTAATGAAGGAATTTTTTGCTTAAATGTTAGGGGACTTACAGTTAGGGTTAAAACAAATTGATTTGTTTTAAATAGAAAAATGAAAAAAGAAAGGATGAGAGAGATGATAAAAACGTTATTATCACAAGTCAAGGAGTTTAAAAGATGTTCGATTTTAGCTCCTGTTTTTGGCGTGCTTGAGGTAATACTGGAAGTTTTAATTCCGCTTATGATGGCTTCCATTATTGATGACGGATTAGAAAAGGGAGATATCCGGCATGTTGTTGTAATGGGTATTTTGATGTTTGTTATGGCTGCTTGTTCTTTGGCATGTGGGGTATTTGCAGGAAAAAATGCTGCTTTTGCCAGTACTGGTTTAGCAAAAAATCTTCGGCAGGCAATGTATGAGAATATTCAGGGATATTCTTTTTCTAATATTGATAAATATTCGACAGCAGGGCTTGTTACTCGTTTGACTACGGATGTAACCAATATTCAAAATGCTTATCAGATGGTATTGCGGATGTGTGTACGTGCGCCGATTATGCTGATTTGTGCTTTGTTTATGGCTTTTGCAATCAGTGGAGAGCTTTCTTTGGTGTTTGTTGGAGCGATTCTTTTTTTAGGAACAGCTTTAGCTTTTATTATGCTGAATGTACATCCTATTTTTACACAGGTATTTAAAAAGTATGATGATTTAAATGCCAGTGTGCAGGAAAATGTGAGTGCCATACGTGTGGTAAAAGCATATGTTCGAGAGGACTATGAAAAGAAAAAATTTCAAAAGGCAAATGAAAATCTGTATCAGATGTTTGTACGTGCAGAGAGAATTTTAACTTTAAATGGTCCGGTTATGATGTTTACTATGTATACTTGTATTCTTTTGATTTCTTGGCTGGGTGCAAAAATGATTGTAGGAGGAAGTCTTTCTACAGGGCAGTTGATGAGTTTATTTACTTATGTTATCAATATTTTGATGAGTTTAATGATGCTTTCTATGGTTTTTGTTATGATTACAATGTCAAGGGCTTCAGGGGAGCGAATTGCTGAGGTAATTGAGGAACAATCGGATTTAAGGAATGGAGCAGATCCGGTGACAGAGATAAAAGATGGCTCGATTGTATTTCGAAATGTTAGTTTTTCTTATCAAAACGATAAAGAAAAGGAGGTTTTGCAGAATATCAATCTTTCGATTGCTTCCGGGGAAACGATTGGTATATTGGGAGGAACAGGAAGTGCAAAGACTTCTTTTGTACAGCTTGTGCCTAGGCTTTATGATGTAACCGAAGGCAGTGTAGAAGTCGGAGGTCTGGATGTACGTAAGTATGAAATTGAGAGTCTGAGAAATGAAGTGGCGATGGTGCTTCAAAAGAATGTGCTGTTTTCTGGAACGATTCGGGAGAATCTTCGCTGGGGAAATAAGGAGGCATCAGATGAGGAGATTGTAAGGGTCTGCCGGCTGGCACAGGCGGATGAATTTATTCAAAATTTTCCTGAGAAATATGATACTTATATCGAACAGGGCGGAACAAATGTGTCCGGCGGACAGAAGCAGAGGCTTTGTATTGCCAGAGCATTGCTGAAAAAACCGAAAATTTTGATTTTGGATGATTCGACCAGTGCAGTAGATACCAAGACAGATGCGCTGATACGAAAGGCATTTCGAGAGGAAATACCAGATACAACAAAGCTGATTATTGCACAGAGAATTTCTTCTGTACAGGATGCGGATCGGATTTTGGTACTGCATGACGGAAAAATAAACGGAATTGGAACACATCAGGAATTATTGGAAAATAATGCAATCTATCGGGATATCTATCAGTCGCAGCAGAAGGGAGGCAGTAAAGATGGCAGATAGACAGGGAATGGGAAAGCGCCGTGGTGCGAAAAATCCGGGGCTGATATTAAAACGTCTGTTAAATTATGTAATGCAGAGTTATAAGTGGCATTGTCTGGCAGTGCTGGTGCTGATTTTATTAAGTGCCTTGGCAAATGTACGGGGTACAATGTTTATGAAAAGTTTGATTGATGAATATATTGTTCCGTTTTTGGGGCAGGAGCAGCCGGATTTTTCTAGTTTATTGTCGGTGCTTTTAAAGATGGCAGTGGTCTATTACGGCGGGGCACTGGCAGCATGGGGCTATAACCGGATTATGATTATTGTTTCACAGGGAACATTAAAAAAGGTGCGAAATGATTTGTTTAGACATATGGAGGAACTGCCGATTCGATATTTTGATACACATGCACATGGAAACATTATGAGTATTTATACCAATGATGTAGATACGCTGCGTCAGATGATTAGTCAGAGTATTCCGCAGATGGTATCTTCGATGGTTACGATTGTCAGTGTATTTGTATCGATGCTGATATTGAGTATTCCTCTGACTGTACTTACCATTACTATGGTAGCAGTGATGCTTTTTGTTACAAAGTCGATTGCAGCAAAGAGCGGGGCTTATTTTATCGAACAGCAGATCAATTTAGGAAAAGTAAACGGATATATTGAAGAAATGATGGACGGACAAAAAGTCATTAAGGTTTTTTGTCATGAAGAGGAAAGTATAGAGAAATTTACAGAGTTAAATAATCAATTATTTACCAGTGCAAGCCGTGCCAATGCCTATGGAAATATTATGATGCCGGTAATGAATAATATGGGAAATATCAGTTATGCACTGACTTCTATGCTTGGTGCTGCACTTTCGATTGGAGGAGTGCTACCGCTTACTTTAGGTGAATTGGCTTCTTTTTTGCAGTTTAATCGTTCTTTTAATCAGCCAATCGCTCAGGTATCGATGCAGTTTAATTCGATTGTAATGGCACTTGCCGGAGCAGAGCGGATCTTTACTTTGATGGATGAAGAATCGGAAGAGGATGAAGGAAGCGTAGAATTGGTTTATGCAAGAGAAGAGAACGGAAGGATTACGGAAGCATCGGAAAGAACGGGAATGTGGGCTTGGAAAGATATAAAAAAGGATAATAGTGTAGTATATCGGAAATTAGAAGGAGATGTGGTATTTGAACATGTAGATTTTGGGTATAATCCTGATAAGATTATTTTGCAGGATATTGAACTGTTTGCAAAGCCCGGAGAGAAGATTGCTTTTGTGGGGGCAACTGGAGCAGGGAAGACAACGATTACGAATCTGATCAATCGGTTTTATGATATACAGCGTGGAAAGATTCGGTATGACGGGATTTCCGTTAATCGGATGAAAAAGGCAGATTTGCGGCGTTCGCTTGGGATTGTGCTTCAGGATACGCATTTATTTACCGGGACGATTATGGAAAATATTCGGTATGGACGGTTGGAGGCTACGGATTTGGAAGTGATTGGGGCAGCAAAACTGGCAAATGCGGATTCGTTTATTCGTCATCTTCCAGAGGGGTATCAGACAGTGATTACCGGAGATGGGGGAAATCTTTCTCAGGGGCAAAGACAGCTTCTTGCGATTGCTCGGGCAGCTGTGGCAGATCCGCCGGTGCTGATTTTGGATGAGGCAACTTCTAGTATTGATACCCGGACGGAGAAGATTGTGCAGGAAGGGATGGATCGGCTGATGGAAGGGAGGACGGTTTTTGTAATTGCACATCGGCTGTCTACGAT
>CAJUGZ010000320.1 GCA_910585855.1 uncultured Lachnospiraceae bacterium
CTTACCGTTTGGAGCGGAGCAGGCAAAGGACAGGAGCAAACCGCCTCTTGCGTCCCCCCTGCCATTTAATTTTTACTCTTTCCCATTTCGCTCTAAATACTCCAAAAACTCGGAAATCGGCATAGGCTTTGCATAATAATATCCCTGTACCTGATCACACCCTGCTTCCTTTAACATCCGAATCTGCTCCTTTGTTTCTACTCCCTCTGCAATAATCCCAAACCCTAACTGCTTAATCATCGCCACTAAATACTTCATAAATTCCGGTGTAGTCTTTTCTTTTCCGCTCTGTTCTAAAAACTGCTTATCTAACTTAATCACATCTGCCGATACTTTCGAAAGAATATTTAAAGAAGAATATCCTGTCCCAAAATCATCGATTGAAACAGAAACACCACTTCGCTTTAACCGCTTCATATTTTTATCCAATGTCTTTAAATCATACAGATAAACCGACTCGGTTATCTCTGCCTGTATCAGCTCCGGCGGCACTTGATAACAACTTAAACAGTCCAAAATATGATCGACAAACTTTTCATCTTCCTGATTTCGTCGTGAAAAATTAATCGATACAGGAACTATCTTTTTTCCCTGTTTTAACTGTTTTTGCAGCATAGCAAGCACCTGCTGCAGCACACAAAAATCTACACTTTTAATAAATCCGTTTTTCTCAAACAGCGGTACAAAATCATCTGGCCGAATAATCGTTCCATCTTTTCTCACCCACCGCACCAACGCCTCCGCTCCGACAATCCGTTCATCTTCCAAGGAAACTTTTGGCTGCAGATAAACAATAAATTCTCCATTTTCCAAAGCACTCTGCATCAAAGCTGTTATTTCCATCTGTTTTTCAATCTGACGCTTCATATGATCCGCAAATTCTATACAGCAGGTTTCTCCTCTCCCCTTTGCCGTTTTCCTTGCTACATTTGCATTATCAATATAATAAGTAATATCGCAGGCCTCCGGCTTTACCTCACTGATTCCTGATACTAAAAATACTCTGCAAAGCGGATAAAGCAGGCTCATTTCCTCACAATATTCTTTTGTCATCTGTTCAAATGACTGGCAAAGCATCTGTATATTTTCTCCCTCATGCAGTACCAAAAAATGATCCGCATTGATATGACTGGCATAGACCATACCCTTGCACCGTTCCTGCAGTGCAGCAGCAAACCCATAAAGCACTTCATTTCCGACTGCAAATCCATAGATTTCATTGAGATACTGAAAATTGGAAAAATCAGAATATGTGCAGAAAAACTTCTTTTCTGGATGTTCTTTTCGGTAAGCCTCCGACAGCGCCAAAAACTTTTTATAATTAGGAAGCTGTGTCAGAGAATCATAACTTTCAATAAATGCCAGACGTTCTTCCCGCTTTTTATTTTCATAGTATTGAATCAGTTTGCTGCAAAGAATATTGGCAAGACGGCGCAAAATCCCAGTGCAGGAAACCCAGTCGTGATCCTTTTTTCTATCCCAAAAAAGGAAATAACCCTTCGATAAAATATTTTTATCCAATGCCACACACAAAAGAGAAGTCTTATCAAATGTTGGATCAAACTCTACCAATGCTTCCTGATTCCAGATACGAATATCCTCTTCCTGTTCTACTGAACAGATTTGTTTCAAATAATCCATATTTCCATCATCTGCCTCTTTTACCCCATCCCGTTCTTCAAACCGGCTAAACCGATAATGAACTTCCAATTTTCCCCTCTTATCCTTTTCCACAATAATCATATCGTCAAAATGGAAAAAGTGACAGATTCGATCACAGATTACTTTCATCGCATTTGGTACATCATCCACCCGTTCCAACAATTCCAAAGAAAACATCAACAGCTCCTGTTCATCTGCAAACAGTGCATCCCGCCGCATGGTTTTGTCCTCATACTCATACCAAAGCCCCTCTTTTTTATCCATCTCACATACCACCGGATCATAAATCTGATAGCCGCATTTGCCATGATTTTTTACATAATACAAAGCGCTGTCCGCCTGTTTAAATAATAAATCATACTCATACTGATTTGGCTGATATTTTGCCGCACCGATACTGCTTGAAATGGATATTTCACTGCCCTCTTTTGCACACATCTTACAAATCCGCCGATTCAACAGTTCCATTTTTTTACAAATAGATTCCTTTGTTTCTCCCACCGCCAGTACGCAAAACTCATCCCCACCAATTCGCCCTGTCCACGGAGAGTCAAAAACATGAATCAATTCATCTGCAAAACTACAAAGTACCGCATCCCCATACAGATGCCCCAAACTATCATTTACCTGTTTAAAATTATCGACATCCATTATCAGCAGCCATGCTTCCTTTTGTTCCCCTCTCAGCCGCTCATCCACCAATGTTTTAATTGTCATATGATTATATAGATTAGTCAAAGAATCTCGTTCCGAACGCTTTTTTAACTTTTCTTCTTTTAACTTTCTTTCATCAATATTCGATGTTGTTCCCACTACACGAACCGGTTTTCCATCCTGATTGTAAAGCGTCTTTGCATGAATACTGCTCCAATGAAAAATGCCATCTGCATATTTTTTCCGCAATTCCAGCTTCACTTCTGCTTTTCCCTCTTTTAATGCTTGGCAGAACTCTAAAATCTTAGGCAGATCCTCCTCATAGATCAACCCGCTTGTCACAATATTTTTACTATAATTTTCTGTAATCATTTCCTGCCCAATAATATCTAACCGGCTATTTGAATAATGCATCCAGTCATTATAGATATCATACTCAAAAATCAGATCTGCCGACATCTCCGCAATCGCATTTAACTTCTCTTGTTCCTGCCAAATCCGATCCAAATTTTCCTTCTGTTCTGTAATATCCGAAGCAATACTTTGAATCAAATAAGCATCCCCTTCTTTTGCCACAATCGAACTGCGCATAGAAAGCCAAATCCCGCTTTTATCTTTTCTTTTTAAATGATACTCCTTATGAAATTCTTCTCCTGTCTGAATCATAACATCCAATGCAGTAACCACTTGATCTCTATCATTTTCAAAAATACGCAGTGCATCCTGATCGCTGTTATTATCTTCATATTCTTCTTTTGTAATCCCAAGCATCTCATATCCACGATCAGATAAAAAAACAAGCCGTGCATTCTTTTTTTGCGTATCATAATAAAAACGCAGTACTGCACTTGGAATATTTTCAATCAAAGATTCTAACTGACTTTGCATCTCCTTTAAATCAGTAATATCCGATATAATACACTGCAAAATAGGAGCACTTCTTTCCTCTAAAAGCATCGCCTGTATCATCCGCCAGCAAATACTCCCGTCTGAAAGTAAAACCCGATATTCTCCTCTTAACCGCTCTCCCGTCTTTACCGCCGCTTCTATCTGCCTGCGAAGTGCCGCCCAATCTTCCGGCAATATCATCCGATCATAATAATTTTGATAACGGGAATTAAACTCTTCCCTTGTCATATTCATGATCTGATATAATCCCTCATTGGCATACTCCACAATCAGCCCGTTATCATAACGCATCTTTGTTACACCGCCGGGAATATTATTTGTTAAAATTTTCAATTCATACTTTGCCGCTTCCAAACGATTCGTTACATCAAATAATATTACTAAAACTCCCTCATTTTTCCCCTTATTATAATAAGGACGAATTCGAATCAGCCAAGTAATCCCCTCTTTTGAAATCACTTCTTTTTCAATTACAACTGCTTTTTCAATCGAAGTTTTCACATCCTGTGCAAAATTTAAATACTGATTCATAAAACGTACATACTCCACACACCGCCCCACATCGGAAGAAAGCAGCAGCGTATTCTGCTCCATAACCGGCGTAATCTTTCGAATATACAATTCCTGATCAATATATAATGCTCCAATCTGTGCATTGACCAGTAAATTGTCAAAATCTAAATTTGCCGTCATCAGCCCCTCTATCTTTTGCTGGTAATCCTGATTTTCATCTTTTAACTCCTGACTAAGTATAGTCAGCTCCTGATTCGTTACCTGCAGTGCCTTATTCTGAGATTCCAACGCTTCAATCGCATTTTGCAGTTCCAGCATAACACGTTCAATCTCTCCAAGAGATTTCCACACTTTCTGCGAAACACTTGTTTCCTCTGATTGTTCCATCTCATCTAATAATACCTGCTTTTTCTCAACTGCTTCTTCCTTCTCTTTTAACATCTTATCGCCACTCCACCCATTCTATCCTACAAATCTTCTGTTTCTCATCCTATCTTGTAACAGTCTAGAACTTTTATATCTCTTATTGTACGATAAATCTTCCAACTTCACAACAAAATAATCAATATCCCCAAAAAATTTTTTAATTTCCCGAACACTGAAATCGAAAGAGAGGTCTGTACAAGAATATTACTTCCATCAGCACCTCTCACTACAACAAATCTTTTATTATTTTTTCAGTTTGGAATACACGACCGAAAGCCGAATGGAATTCTATGCAGGGTCATCATTTCCCGTCGGCACTTAGACGCTGTATTTTAGCGTCT
>CAJUGZ010000321.1 GCA_910585855.1 uncultured Lachnospiraceae bacterium
AAAAAGAATCTTATCCAAACTTTTATATCTATTCCACTGCAAAAGAAACTCTAACGGATCAATCAAAGTAACAAAACATCATTTCTGCTGCACTCCACGAACAGCGAGAGACGGTTTGCTCCTGTCCTTTGCCAGCGACTTCGGAGAACGGTTAGAAAGTCTTGGGCTTCTGTGGAAACACCTAGAATTTTTTGCATATCCTGCTTCCATGCAGGGTATGCAAAAAAAGGGGCGTGTTTAGCCCGGATGATAGGGAAGAGGATGTTTTATGGTTGGTAAAATCTTTCCTTACACCTGGTTCATTTCAGTTGTAATGAGGGCGAATTGCGCCCCGGTTCGTCTGGTTGTATGTGCCTAAATTACAGAAGCCATAGACTTTCTTAGCGTTCGGAGAGCGGAGCAAGCAAAGGAAAGGGGCAAACCGTCTCTTGCGTCCGGTGAAAGAAACTCCTTTGCGGCATCTTATCCCTAAAAGATTAATGAAAGTTTTTTAGAAAAGGGGTTGACAAAAGAGGATAAAAGAAGTATTATCTAACTGTATTAAGAAACTTAATACACTGAATATATTTACTACATATCATACAGATAGGGCTGTATTAGATAGGGATCGGATAGTAAATAGTAAGCGAATGGCTTGGGTAGAGAAAGTGAGTAAGGGAATGCTGAAAATGTTGGGAAAGGAGTATGCCATGATTATACTGGACTATCGGGATAAAAGACCTTTATATGAGCAGGTGGGAGAGAAGCTGCAAAGCCTGATTGTAAAAGGGATATTGGAAGCAGACAGTAAAATGCCTTCGGTCAGGGCACTTGCGGTTGAACTGTCCATTAATCCGAATACGATTCAGAGGGCGTATGCTGAACTAGAAGCGAATGGGTATCTTTATACTGTGAAAGGAAGAGGAAATTATGTTTCATCGGATACCCAGTGGAAGGACGGAGAGCGCAGGCAGGTGTTTTCGGATGCTCAAAAGCTGGTAGTGAGGGCAGAGAGTTTAGGGATTGGTGAGGAGGAACTGCTTGCTAAGATCCAAGAGTGTTATCGAAAGGCACGGGAGAGTCGGGAAGCAGAAAAAGGGACGGAAGAAGGAAAGAAAGGAAATCGAAAGGAGTATATTGAAGAAAAGGATAGAGGCAGCGGGGAAGAGGAGAGTGTGAAGAAGGAGGCAGGGCATGATTGAGGCGGTTCATGTGAAAAAGAATTTTGATAAGATTCGGGCAGTGGACGATATCAGTGCTGTAATCGGTGAGGGAAGTGTATTCGGATTGATTGGAACGAACGGTGCGGGAAAGAGTACATTTATGCGTATGATGTGCGGTGTGTTAAAGCCGGATGAGGGAAAGATATTGATTGATGGAGAGTCTGTATTTGAGAATGAGCAGGCGAAAGCAAAGCTTTTTTATATTTCAGATGATCAATTTTATTTTCCGACCGGGACGCCGGAGGATATGATAAGGTATTATCAGGTTATTTATCCGGCTTTTGATGCAGCGAAGTGTAGGGAGTGGATCGGTCGGTTTGGGCTTGAGGCTAGGAGAAAGATTAGTACCTTTTCGAAAGGAATGAAAAAGCAATTATCTGTTTTGATAGGGATTTGTGCGAATACAAAGTATTTGCTTTGTGATGAAACGTTTGATGGGTTAGATCCGGTGATGCGGCAGGCGGTGAAAAGTATATTTATCAATGAGATGGAAGAAAGAGGTATGACACCGATTATTGCTTCTCATAACCTGCGGGAATTGGAGGATATCTGTGATCATGTAGGGCTGCTGCATAGGGGCGGCATCCTGTTGTCAAAGGATTTGGAAGATATGAAATTAAATATTCATAAACTTCAGTGTGTATTCCAAAAACCGGAAGATATTGCATCTTTAGAAAAGAAAGTGGAAGTAATCGGAAAAGAACAGAGAGGACAATTATATACCTTAACGATCCGTGGCTCACAGGAGGAGATTGAGCAGCAGGCAGCAGAACTGAATCCGGTTTTCTATGAAGCACTGCCATTGTCATTAGAGGAGATCTTTATTAGTGAAACGGAGGTAGTTGGTTATGACATCAAAAATCTCATTTTTTAAATTAATGCAGGAAGATATCAGACGGAAATTATGGCTGTTAGTATTGTCTATATTGGTATTTTTTATTAGTTTTCCGGTTGTTTTAATGCTGATTTTGGATAATATCGGACGTTATTCTTATTTGACGCCGGAGCAGATTCAGGAAAATGCAAAAGGTATGTTTCTGGTTTTGATGGGATATGACAATATATGGATGGTTTTAATAACTATTGTAGGGGCTGCTTTATGTGGAATTTTTGCATTTTCTTATCTGTATAAGAAAAAGAAAGTAGATTTTTATCATAGTATTCCGGTACGAAGAGAGAAATTGTTTCTGGTATCTTATTTTGATGGAATCTTGTTTTATCTGATTCCTTATTTGACAGTGATTTTGCTCTGTGTGTTAATTGGAAGCCGGTATTTTACGATAGATTCTAAGGTATGGAGTGTGATACTGAAAGAGTTTGGAGTACAGATGTTATATTATCTTATGCTGTATCATACTACGATTCTTGCTTCTATTTTGGCAGGCAATATGTTTGGATGTTTGTTTTTAAACGGAATTGCAGAGTTATATACTCTTTTGCTATATGGGGTTTATTTAGGGTATTGCAATAGTTACTTTGATACATATGTTTCATTTTCTTATGGACAGGGTATTGGAGAAACGATAGCAAAATTTTCACCAATCGTATCTTTTGTTAATACGATTTCTTATCTGACAGGAGGAAATTCACTTTATCTATTTCGGCTTGCAGAGGGAGAATCTTCAATAAAACTGTATTTGATGCAGTGTTTCTTGGTATCTGTTTTGCTGCTTGGAATTAGTATTTATCTATATAAAGTGCGTGCAAGTGAGATGGCAGGAAAAGCAATCGCATTTAAAAAGATTCAGCCGATTGTTCGTATTTTGTTGGTGCTTCCTGCTGCTATGGCGGGCGGATGGATTTTTGAAAATATGACAGATTATCATAAAACGGGTTGGATGCTGTTTGGGGTTTTATTTACGGCAGTGTTGGTACATGGTGTAATAGAAGTGTTGTATCAGTCTGATATCCGCAAGATATTGGATCATAAGATACAACTGGCAGGAACAATAATAGCAGCGGCGGCAGCAGCATTGATTCTTCGAAATGACTGGATTGGATATGATGCCTATGTTCCAAAATTGGATCGTATAGAATCTGCGGCAATCAGTATTGATGGTATTGAAGATTCTGGTTTCTATGAATTTGAAAGTCCGTATGGAGAACGGAGAACGATTTCATCTTTTGCCTATAAAATGGAAAAGATGAATTTGTCAGGAGAGATGCTGCCGGTTATCCATCAGTTGATGAGTTTAGGAGCAGAAACGGATAAAAGGAATGATAGTTTAGAACATTGGGTAGAGTTTTATGTAAAGGTACGGTTAAAAGGCGGAAGGGAAGTTTTGCGCAGTTATAGGGTTTCGTTGGATCAGGCATATGATCTTTTAAATACTGTCTTTCAGTCACCGGAATATAAAAAATCGACCTATGCTTATTTTTTTGAAAATAGTTCTCGGATAGAAGAATTGGAGATACGTGGGTTGTCAAGGGAATGGCAGTTTATTCCAAAAGAGGAC
Source organism: uncultured Lachnospiraceae bacterium (assembly GCA_910585855.1). Classification (GTDB taxonomy): domain Bacteria; phylum Bacillota; class Clostridia; order Lachnospirales; family Lachnospiraceae; genus MGBC114844. Next base: position 3,659 of record CAJUGZ010000321.1, read on the forward strand.
AGTGTAGAGTTTTTAAAGATTTATCAGAAGGAACTATTAGAGGTGAGTTTGGATGATCTTCGGGATTATCCGGTGATAGGGAAAATGATGTGTTATGTAGACGGAGGGCGGGATTACAACGAATTGTATCTTTTGTCTACAATGGAGGAATCGATTGCGTATTTGAAAAGAATAGGGATTTTTGAATCGAATGTTTATTGGGTGCATCCTTTGGCAGAAAATGTGCTGTCAATACAGGTTACAGGAAATTACCAAGATAAGGAATGGGGTGAAACGGAAGAAGGTATTATAAGAGAGAAAAGCATTGAGATAACAGAGGAAGAAATGATCGAAAAGTTATGTCAGAAATTGTATTTTTCTACAGGATGGAGTACACCTTTGTTTTGGGGAAGAATGTATGAAAATAATTATATTATTAGTGTTGTATTAAAGCCGGAAGCTTCACAGCGGTATTTTAATGAAGAGGAGAAGATATTAGGTGTGCAGGTTCGGGATTTTGATGAAGAAATTTTTTCTTTGTTGGACGAATTGATACAGGAGTATGACGAAATGAAATAAAAAAGAGCAGTTTCAGGTTCGGGGAATGAAAAAACGGAACGGAAACTGCTTTTTTGTTGTTTGGAAATGATATGGAGGGCATTGGATGGGGACGTCAGATGGGGACGTCAGATACGGAAACCATGGGCAGCCTGCTGTTCCGCTTTCCAAAAAGTAAGAAGTTCTAAGACTTCTGCATCG
>CAJUGZ010000322.1 GCA_910585855.1 uncultured Lachnospiraceae bacterium
GTATCACCCGGAAATTGAGGAACAGATTTCGGCAGTGGAACGTCAGCTTCGAGCCGGTTATGGAGAACTGGTGCATAGCCGCTGGTATGCGATTAAACTTTTAGAACGGGATGCGGAAATTGAGGAAACGTATCAGAAGGCGGCTTTAAAAAAGAATAAAAATTATGAAAAGGAAATTATTTTTCAAAAGTATGAATATATTGATGAAGTGGTAGAGGAAACGTTGGTCAATCGGGAATCGAAATCACAGGCAACGGATCGGATTGATGCTGTGCTGACCCATCCGGTCTGGGGGCTTCCGATTTTTCTGGGAATTATGGCTTGTGTATTTTTTTTGACATTTACGATTGGAGATTTTTTAAAGGGGTATTTTGAACTTGGAATAGAGGCGTTTTCTGGATTGGTGCTGCATGTATTAGAAGTGATGCATACTTCTGACTGGATGATTTCTTTGGTTGTAGATGGAATTATTGCGGGGGTTGGCGGAATTTTAACGTTTCTTCCGAATATATTTATTTTGTTTTTGGCACTTGCTTTTTTGGAGGACAGCGGCTATATGGCACGGGTTGCCTATGTAATGGATAGTATTATGAGTAAAATGGGGCTTTCTGGAAAAGCATTTCTTCCTATGGTTTTAGGATTTGGCTGTACGGTTCCGGCTGTTATGGCAACACGGGCATTGGAGAAGGAAAAGGATAGGAAAAAGACAATTTTGGTAATTCCGTTTATGTCCTGTTCTGCAAGACTTCCGATATATGTTTTATTTGCTGGATGTTTTTTTGGTAAATATGCGATCGCAGCGGCTTTTTCTATGTATGTATTTGGACTTTTTATGGCAATTTTGGTATCTTTAATTGTTGGAAAACTAGATCGGGCACAGGCAGAAAATAATCTTTTGATTGAGTTGCCGGAGTATAAATCACCAAATGCAAGGACAATTAGAGTTTATGTATGGGAGAAAGTAAAGGATTACTTAACAAAGGCGGGAACTACAATTTTTATTGCTTCTATTATTCTTTGGTTTTTGCTGAATTTCAATTTTCACGGATTGACGAAAGATGTGGCAGAAAGTTTTGGGGCAATGATAGGGAGGATTTTAGTGCCTGTATTGACTCCGGCAGGGCTTGGAATGTGGCAGATTGGAGTGGCGTTGATTTCTGGAATTAGTGCAAAAGAGGTGGTAGTTTCTAGTTTTTCTGTACTGTTTGGAATCGGGAATATCAATTCGGCAGTCGGAATGGCGCAGATGACACAAGTTTTGCAGCAGAACGGATTTGGTGCATTAAATGCTTATTGCCTGATGCTGTTTTGTCTGTTGTATGTACCTTGTGCTGCTACAATCGGGACGATTCGAAAAGAAACACATTCTTGGAAATGGACATTTGGGATGATTGGGTTTCAGCTTGTTTTGGCTTGGAGTGTTGCTTTTTTGGTTTATCAGACTGGACAATTAATGATATTTAGATGAGAGGGGGACGCCGAAAGCCAAATGGGGTTCTATTCTGGACTCGCTTTCGCTTAGCATTTTCTCGTAGCGGATACATAAGACGTTAAAATACAGCGTCTAAGTGCCGACGGAAAATGATGACCCTGCATAGAACCCCATTTGGCTTTCGGCTGTGTACTCCAGACGAAAAAAATAGTAGAAGAAAGGAGTTTATCTATGAAAAGTTTATATTTAAAATCCAAAAAAACGGCAGGATTTGTTGTGATGGTATTGTTAATGATAACCATTTTAAATCTTGTGAAACTACAGCCGATTTTTGCAAATGAATTTGTAACATTTGGGACTTATCCGCAGACAGAAGTAACTTCTCCGTCTGCGGAAATTGTAAATGCTTCTTATGATGCAAATGGGGATGCAGTGATAAATGGGCAGAAGTACAGGCGTGTGGAAGACATTGAATATGGATATACATTGGAAGAAGTTCCAAATGTTGGTGGACCGCCATTGTATAATTGTATACCATATGTAAAACAGAATCATGGATATCGGTATTTTAAATATGAACCAATTCAATGGGAAAAAATTACATTATCTGGTGAGGAATACCTGCTTGCAAGAAGTGCCATTGATGCTCAGCCATATGACAGGCAGCAAAAGCAGCAGGTATATGGTCTTGGCAGGTTTATTGATATTGCCGGACATTCCAATTGGGATCAATGTTCTTTAAGGACATGGTTAAATAATGATTTTATCAATACAGCATTTACAGAGGAGGAGAAATCGAAATTACAAAATATATCTTTTGGTGGTAAGGTATCTTTATTGTCTTCTGCTGAGGTAACAGAGTTGTCGAGGTTAGCGGATTCGCCTAAATTGAGTAAGACCGCTTCTGATTATGCAGCTTTAAAAGGATCGAATGATAATGCATTGAAACGAGATGAGGGCAGTTTTTTTCAGGGAGGTTGTGAGTGGATTTTAAGAGATATATTAACACTTTATGACAGTAAGGGCAATGTGAGTGAGGGAACAAGTCCAAGATATGTACTGACTTCTGGTGCGTTATCTTCAGGACAGGGGATTTTGATCAATGATGACAGTGCAATCGTTCCTTTGGTTAAAGCATCTTCTGTTGGAATGTCATCTTTTGTGGAAACAGAGGAAAATGTTATTGTATATAGACCTTGGGGGGAAGCAGAGCAGATTTCGAAAAGTGAATTTAATACATATATAGAGAATGGATGGTTTCAGTCGCCCGGTGCTGCCCGAAATGTAATTGCAGATCATATCAATAATAAGTTTAAAGCAAGTGAAGCTTATGCATCTTATGCCGATTGTGTGAAGTCGTGGGCATCGACGTCATCTCCGCAAATTACGATTGTTTATAATCGAAAAGAAAATCCAACATTTCAGGATATTGCTTTTTTTGTTGATGGTTTGATTAGTGGGACTTTGACTGGAAAAATGGAAGATTATATGAGTTTTCGGATTGAACTGCCAACACAGAATCAGTATGAAAAAGAGCGGGAAGCATTACAGGCAATGTATACGGAGTGGGGCAGGGTAGTGAATAGTCCTAGAACAAGTTATTTTAGTATAGATGTAAATGGCAAAGCTACATTTAACTATACAGATACCGATTATTTCAATAGGATAACAAAAATAGCAGATGAAGCCAAGCAGTATTCAGCAGATAAAGAACGACAGCTAGGATATTTAAAGACTTGGTTTGCTCAAAATGCATACTATGAAGGAAGTATATTTAGTAATGATCCGATTACCTTGATTTTAGACGGAAAAGGAGTATGTGGTAACTACGCAAATGCAGTAAAAGATATTTGTGTATTGCTTGATATCCCTTGTATGGTTATTTCCAATGAAAAAATAAATCATGCATGGAATTGTGTGTATGTAAATAATAATTGGTATGAGTTGGATTTTACTGGGGTAAGTCAGCCATATACGGATGGAGAACAGATTTTAGAGCCTTCTACTTATGCCACCTGTAATGGTGATAAAATATCATTGGAATGGTTTAACTATATGAAGGATATTTATAAAGATAATACTAGAGCAGTCATAGCACAAACACAGCAAATTCAAAATACCAGTTACAATGATTCGGAAATAAAGATTAATATCAATGGTCAGGATGCTGTACTTTCCCATGCACCTGTCTTAAATGCAGGCAAGGTATATGTTGTATATGAAGATATTGCTCAGGCATATGGGGCTGAAATTACAAAAGATGAGGATTGGGTTACACTGTCAAAGAATGGTGCTAGGGCTACGTTTTCGGTAAGTACAAGTGCAGGAACAGTTCTCTATGTGAAAACTTCTAGTTTTAGTAGGAGAACATCATTTAGCGGCAGACCTTACTGGTCAGATGGATTGTTTTATGTTCCAGTTACTGATATTATTGAAGGACTGAATTTATTTGCTGAAGTAACGTGGAATCCAGATGAAAGATGTGTTTTTATAATTGATTAAAAACATGTAATATGAAAATTCTTTATTTATGGGAAATTTTATAGTTTTTTGAAGTGTTTTACCTCATAAAAATATTTTAAAAATGGGGAAACTTCTATCTTTCATTCAGCTTTTGGGGATAGGATGCTGCTGGAGGGGGGTGGCTTTCACCGGACGCAAGAGGCGGTTTGCTCCTATCCTTTGTCTGCTCCGCTCCAAACGGTAAGAAAGTCTAGGGCTTCTGATTTCGGTTCATCCAACCATACGAACCGGGGCGCAATTCGCCCTCATTACAGGCGAAATGTAATTGGTGTAAGGAAGGATTTTACCAACCATAAAACATCCTTTTTTCTATTATCCGGGCTAAACACGCCCCTTTTTTTGCATACCCTGCATGGAAGCAGGA
>CAJUGZ010000323.1 GCA_910585855.1 uncultured Lachnospiraceae bacterium
GGTTCGTCCGGTTGGATGAACCGAAATCAGAAGTCCTAGACTTTCTTACCGTTTGAAGCGGAGCAGGCAAAAGACAGGAGCAAACCGCCTCTTGCGTCCGGTGAAAACCAAACAATTCCATTCAGCCTTCAACATCCTCCCCCCAGCAAAAAAAATCCGCAGACATTAAGAAATTTATATTCCCCAATATCTGCGAACCTTTTATTCCATACACTAAAAAAATTTCAACCTTTTATTTCGCATAGTCCACTGCCCGAGATTCCCGAATTACACTTACCTTAATCTGCCCCGGATATTCCAACTCTGCTTCAATCTGCTTTGAAATATCCCGTGCCAATAAAACCATATCCGCATCACTAATCTGTTCCGGAACTACCATTACTCGAATCTCTCTACCTGCCTGAATAGCAAATGACTTATCTACACCCTTGAAGTTATTCGTAATATCTTCCAATTGTTTTAACCGATTGGTATATGTTTCTAATGTTTCTCTCCTTGCGCCCGGTCTTGCAGCAGAAATCGTATCTGCCGCCTGTACAATACAAGCAATCAATGATGTAGTTTCTGCATCTCCATGATGCGATTCCACCGCATTAATTACAACCGCAGATTCTTTATACTTTCTGCATAAATCTGCTCCAATCTGTACATGCGTTCCTTCCATTTCCTGATCCACTGACTTACCGATATCATGTAATAAACCGGCTCTTTTTGCCATACGAATGTCTACACCAATTTCTCCTGCCAATAAGCCGGATAGCTGTGCTACTTCAATCGAATGTTTTAATGCGTTCTGACCATAACTGGTTCTAAACTTCATCTTACCAAGAAGACGTACCAATTCCGGATGAATTCCATGAACTCCCACTTCTAAAATAGCGGCTTCACCTTCTTCACGGATATTTTGCTCCACCTCCCGCTGAGCCTTTTCTACCATTTCTTCGATTCTTGCCGGATGAATTCGTCCGTCAACAATCAGCTTTTCCAAAGCAATTCTTGCCACCTCTCTGCGAATTGGATCAAAACCAGATAAAATCACGGCTTCCGGTGTATCATCAATAATCAGATCTACACCTGTCATGGTTTCTAAAGTACGGATATTCCGTCCTTCTCTACCAATAATTCTTCCTTTCATTTCATCGTTTGGAAGCTGCACAACGGAAATCGTTGTTTCAGCCACATGATCTGCGGCACACTTTTGAATTGCTGTTACTACATATTCCTTCGCTCTTTTTGCTGCCTCTTCTTTTGCTTTACTGTCAAGTTCCTTAATCATCTTGGCAGTATCTAGCTTTACTTCATCTTCAACGGTTTTTAATAGATATTCTTTTGCTTGTTCGGAGGTTAATCCAGAGATTCTTTCTAATTCCTGCAAACTCTTATCATATAACTCATTGACTTCTGCACTCTTCTTGTTTAATTCTTCTTCACGAGAAGAAAAATTTGCTTCACGCTTTTCCAAGGTATCTGCTTTTTTATCGATTGCTTCCTCCTTGCTTAATACACGGCGTTCATATCTTTGAAGTTCTGCACGTCTTTCCTTTGTTTCTTTGTCCAGCTCATTTTTCGCTTTCAGATTTTCTTCCTTTGCTTTTAACAGAGCTTCTCGCTTTTCTGTTTCTGCAGTTTTTCTTGCTTCATCTATAATTTCTCTTGATCGCTCTTCTGCGCTTCCAATTTTCGAATCGTATACTTTCTGACGATAGGAATTCGCAGCATACCAAGTAACGAAAGCAACAATAACAGCTACAATAAAAGCCACTACAACATAAGAAATTATTTTCGTTATCACAGGAGCACCTCCTTATTAAGTTTTCATTGTACAAGCATACAACATATCAATTTTATCCTTTTTTTGATACTATGTCAAGTATCTCTCGATTCAAATTCGTTTACTTTTTTTAGAATACTGTCATAAGAAAATCCTTTTCTCATAAAATATGCATAAATTTTCTGCTTCTCTTCAGGTGTAATTTCCGAAAAATTAACATTTTTCTTTTGCAGCAGGCGTTCGATTGCCGCCTCTTCCTGTAACCCCTCCTCTTGCGCCAATTCATACACTTCCTGACAGATTTCTTTAGAAATCCCTTTTTGCATCAATTTGTATTCCAGCTCTTTCCTGCTTAATTTCGATCCCCTTGTCCGAATAAATTCTTCTGCATAGCGTCTGTCATCAATATAGTGATGTGTCTTTCCAAATAGAATAGCTGCTTCCACTGCTGTTTTCGGATAGTTTCCCGCCATCAGTTTTTCCCGAATCTGCTTTTCTGTCTTATCAGTATCCCTTAAAAGATACAACATTCTCTCTCTTGCACGCTTTTCTAACAAGTCATATACAATTTCCTGATAAACATCCTCTTCTAGTTCCATCCCTTCTTTTAACTGATACTTTTTTATTTCACCCAAATATAATGCAAACGCCTCTCCGTTTTCCAAATGCACTTTCCCCTTTTTCTTATCTAATTCCACAATATGTAAAATCTTCATAATTAAAATCCTTTCGGTTGTTTTCTCTTTTTTTGAAAATAATCGAAAAAAGTACAGCCAGTATGCTTTGGCTGTACCCTTCTAATTTTCTCTTTTTACACACTCTTTTCCTCGGCATCCTCTTTTAATGCATCTGCCATATTTACGGTATCTGCTATTAATCCATAGTGTTCCCGTACCTTTTGTTCTACTTCCATACAAATTTCCGGGTTATCTCTTAAATAGCCTTTTGCATTTTCACGTCCTTGTCCAATCTTACTGTCATTATAAGCATACCAAGCACCACTTTTTACAATAATCCCTAAATCTGCTGCCAAATCAAGGATATCCCCTTCATTTGAAATTCCTTTTCCAAACATAATATCAAATTCTGCCTCTTTAAACGGCGGAGCAATCTTATTTTTCACTACTTTAATTCTAGTTCGGTTGCCGACAATCTCACCGCCCTGCTTCAACGACTCAATTCTTCTTACATCCATACGAATCGAAGAATAAAATTTTAATGCACGTCCTCCGGTAGTCGTTTCTGGATTTCCAAACATAATTCCTACTTTTTCACGAAGCTGATTGATAAAAATAACAATACAATTCGACTTACTAATAATTGCCGTAAGTTTTCGAAGTGCCTGTGACATCAAACGAGCCTGAAGCCCCACATGAGAATCTCCCATATCTCCGTCAATTTCTGCCTTTGGAACTAATGCTGCTACCGAGTCTACAATAATAATATCCACTGCCCCGGAACGAACCATCATCTCTGTAATCTCTAATGCCTGCTCCCCGCAGTCCGGCTGCGAAATATAAAGATTATCAATATCCACTCCGATATTTTTCGCATAAACCGGATCTAATGCATGCTCTGCATCAATAAATCCGGCAATTCCGCCTCTTTTTTGTACCTCTGCAATCATATGCAGTGCCACTGTTGTTTTACCGCTAGACTCAGGTCCATAAATCTCTACTACACGTCCCTTCGGTACACCGCCAAGCCCTAACGCAATATCCAAACTTAAAGACCCCGTCGGAACGGTTTCAATATTCATATTTGCCTTAGAATCTCCCAACTTCATTACAGAACCTTTGCCAAATTGTCTTTCTATCTGTGTCAATGCTGCATCTAATGCCTTTAACTTATCATCATTTCCTGTATTTGCTGCCATCTCTCTTCTGTTACGAATTCAACACTCGTAACATTCTCCTTTCTCTCTGTTTTCCGATTTTCCTACCAAAATTTCTAAACAACAATTTCGATTCTTTTCATTTTTCATCTCCATATTTCCGAAACATCCTACTTTCATACTGCCCTTTTTCATTTTGTTCTTATTGTCCTTACTTTAATCTCTATTCTAGCCTTTTTACTTCGAATGTATGTTCTCGAATATATGTTCGTTTCTCTATTAGTATAATACTATAAATCATGGAAAATGTCAATTAGATTTTTATTCTTTTTAAACAACTGTTTGTTTCTTCATCTCTTTCTTGAATAAGAACTTTTTCGATAATTGGATATGATAAGTATAAACATTTTTTTCTTTACCGTCAACTATGTTTTTTGTTTTATATCTATATCAGTTATATTCTTTCCATAACTCTATATATCAAAGAATATTTAAATTTAATCCTTTTTAATTATTTTTCTCATTAATTCAATAAGTCTTTTAGAATGGAGGGAAAACGCCAGATTCAAAAACGGTGGGCAGCCTGCTGTTCCGGTTTCCAAAAAGCAAGAAGTTCTAAGACTTCTGTATCTTTGTATGTCCAACCG
>CAJUGZ010000324.1 GCA_910585855.1 uncultured Lachnospiraceae bacterium
TTCCTTACACCCGTTTCGTTTCGGTTGTTATGAGGGCGAATTGCGCCCCGGTCTGTCTGGTTGGAGAAAGGAAAAGGCAGAAGTCTTAGAACTTCTTGCTTTTTGGAAACCGGAACAGCAGGCTGCCCACCGTTTTCGAATTTGGCGTCCTCTAGCGTCCTCTAACGCCCTCCATGATCAATCTTCTTGTAAAATCAAAATTTTATCCTTTTTTAAGTTTATAAGTTTATCCTGTCTAAATTCTGGAATAAAAAGTATAGCGATATACTAAAAAAAGAAATTTAATGATAGCTTTATAATAACATAGTAGGTAATTTTTGACAATAGAAATTTTAAAAATGGAAAAATATATAAAATTTGTTGCTATTAGTTACAAAAAAATAAAAAAAATAAAAGAAATACTTGACAAAATGCTAAAAGAGGACTAAAATGCTAGTGAAGTTTAACGATAAACTAAAAAAGGAAAAACAGTTCTTTTATAAGATGGAGATTAGCGACTTCATTTATAAGAGAAAAAGAAAAGGAGGAAAATTTTATGAAGAAGGTCAAGAGAATGGCAGCTTTATTGTTAAGTGGTGTTCTTGCGTTGTCTGCTACCGCTTGCGGAGGAAACGGGGGACAGTCAAATACACCTCAGAGTACGACTGGAGGAGCTACGGCGAATACTACGGCAGCAGGAGGCGGCGGAGAGGAGAAGATTACCTGCAGTTTGTTGGTATGGACTCCATCGGAGGATCAGTCGCCGGATTATGGAAGCTGGATTCAGACACAGTGTGATGCATTTGCACAGGAACATCCGAATTGGGATATTACGTTTAACTTTGGTGTGGCATCTGAGGCGGAAGTGGCAAAACTGATTGCACAGGATACAGAAGCGGCAGCGGATGTATTTATGATGGCAAATGATCAGCTTACAGATTTGCTTCCGGCTAAGGCAGTTGCACGAATCGGCGGGGAAACGGAAACGTTTGTAAAAGAAAATAATTCGGATACTATGGTAGAATCTTTAACTGTGGACGGAGCACTTTATGGTGTGCCTTTTACATCCAATACTTGGTTTATGTATTATGATAAAAGTGTATTTTCAGAGGAAGATATTAAGAATTTAGATACTATGTTAGAAAAAGGAGTGGTATCATTTCCAATTACTAACTCATGGTATCTGCCAAGTTTTTATGTAGGAAACGGGTGTACTTTCTTTGAAGACGGAACAAATCCAGATGCTAAAATTGATTTTGGCGGTGAAAAGGGTATTGCAGTAACAAATTATTTAGTAGATTTACTGGCAAATCCGAATTTTGCAGTGGATGTAGATGAATCGGGTATTGCAGGAATTCGGGATGGTTCGATTAATGCAATGTTCTCTGGATCTTGGAGTTATGAAGCGATTAAAGAAGCACTTGGTGATAATTTTGGATGCGCACAGCTTCCTACTTATACATTGAACGGCGAACAAAAGCAGATGTATTCTTTTGCAGGATCAAAGGCAATTGGTGTAAGCGCCAATACAAAATATCCTCAGGTAGCAGTTGCTTTAGCAAGGTATCTTGGCAGTCCAGAATCTCAAAAATCACATTATGAAAGCAGAAATATTATTCCATGTAATACAACATTGCTTGCTGATCCGGTTATGTCAGAGGATATGCTGGTAAAGGCACAGGGTGATACAGTAGCCAATACTTCAATTATTCAGCCGTTTATTGCACCGATGGCAAATTATTGGACACCTTCCGATAACTTTGGCAAGTCACTTCGAAACGGTGAAGTAACACATGAAAATGCTGCGGAATTGACAGAAGCTTGGAATACCAATATGAATACTACGATTGTTGACAATTAAATCCGCTTTGGAGGCAGGGAGGCGAAAGTGTGGCTGCAATTAAGAAAAAATATGTAAATGAATTTCCAACTCCTTATACAGTAACAAATGCTGTAAAAACGGGGGGGTTGTTTACAAAATTAAGTATGGTAATAATGGGAGCAGGTAATTTTGCTCATCGACAAATTGGAAAAGGACTTATTTTTCTTTTAATGGAAGTAGCGTTTTTCTGCTTTATGGCAATGTCTGGTATTCACAATTTGTCAATGTTAGGAACGTTAGGCGAAGCAGAACAACAGGAAATTTGGAATGAGGCAAAGGGAATCTATGAATATGTGGCAGGTGATAATTCTTTATTGATTTTGTTGTATGGGATTGCTACAATATTTATTATTGTTTGGTTTATTATGATGTGGTGTGCCTCTTTAAAAAGTGCATATAAAGCAGAATGTTTAAAAAAAGAAGGAAAGCATATCAATTCATTTTCGGATGATGTCAAGGATTTATTCCATTTAAATCTACATAAATCGATGCTGACTCTTCCTTTGGCAGGAATTATTATTTTAAATATTCTTCCTTTGGTTTTTATGATTTCTATGGCATTTACGAATTACAGCAAATTGGGAGAACATCTGCTTTTATTTGACTGGGTTGGATTAGAGAATTTTGGAATGGTTTTAAATTTCTCGGGTTCGGTCGGGCAGACTTTCTGGTCAGTATTGGGATGGACTTTGATTTGGGCAGTATTTGCAACCGGACTAAATTATATTTTTGGTATGATTCTTGCGATTATGATTAATCGAAAAGGCACTCGATTTAAGGGATTTTGGAGATTTTGTTTTGTGCTTTCGATTGCTGTGCCAATGTTTGTATCGTTATTGATTATGAGAACTATGCTGCAGCCGTCTGGTGCAGTAAACGTGCTGCTTATGAATTTGGGATTGATTGATAAGCCTCTGCCATTTTTTACCAATGCAACTTGGGCAAGAGTGACAGTAATTATTATTAATCTTTGGGTTGGTATTCCATATACTATGATGCAGGTAACTGGTATTTTGCAGAATATCCCGGCAGAGTTATATGAAGCAGCCAAAGTGGACGGAGCAAATGCATTTGTTACTTTCTTTAAGATTACACTGCCATATATGTTATTTGTAACAACGCCGTATTTAATTACAACATTTACGGGCAATGTCAATAACTTTAATGTAATCTATCTGCTTTCAGGCGGTGATCCTACACCGGTTGGATCTACGGCAGGAAAGACAGACTTGCTTGTAACATGGCTGTATAAACTGACAATCGATCAGCAGTATTATAATATTGGTGCGGTAATTGGTATTATGACATTTGTGGTTCTTGCGATTGTATCACTGGTGACATACCGGCATACCGGCTCCTATAACAATGAGGAGGGATTCCAATAATGGGTAAAGAGAAAATTACAGGTTCAATGAAGGCACGGAAATTTATCTCCAATACGATTGTACATACAATTCTTACAATTATGGCGATTATATGGGTATTCCCTATTTTCTGGATAGTATTAACCAGTTTTCGGGCAGAAAAAGGTTCTTATGTTTCTTCCTTTTTTCCAAAGAGCTATACATTGAATAATTATGTACAATTATTTACCAATACTTCTGTATTGAACTTTCCAAAGATGTTTGTGAATACATTGATTATTGCAATATTTTCTTGTATTGTTTCTACTTTTTTTGTACTTTCCGTATCTTATTGTATGTCTAGGCTTCGTTTTAAAATGAGAAAGCCTTTTATGAATATTGCTATGATACTTGGGCTCTTTCCTGCTTTTATGTCAATGGTAGCGGTATATTATATTTTAAAAGCGATTGGATTATCAGAAGGAGCAATGATTCGGGTAGCATTGGTACTGGTTTATTCTGGAAGTTCAGGATTAGGATTTTATATTGCAAAAGGTTTTTTTGATACGATTCCAAAGGCATTGGATGAGGCAGCTTATATCGACGGATGTACCAGATGGCAGGTATTTTATAAGATTACGATTCCTTTAAGCAAGCCGATTATTGTTTATACAGTTTTGACTTCTTTTATGGGACCTTGGGTAGATTTTATTTTTGCAAAGGTAATCTGCCGGGCAGAAGCCGATTACTATACGGTAGCGATTGGGCTTTGGAGAATGTTGGAGAAAGAGTATATTGATAATTGGTATACTTGCTTTGCGGCAGGTGCAGTTTGTATTTCGATTCCGATTGCGATTTTATTTATTGTAATGCAGAGATATTATACAGAAGGACTATCCGGCGCAGTCAAAGGATAAGTAGGAGAGTTTTGTTGGGCAGAGGGGGACGCTGAAAGCGGAAGGAAGGTCTATTCCGAGCCCGCTCTCGCTTAGCATTTCCTCGTAGCGGAC
>CAJUGZ010000325.1 GCA_910585855.1 uncultured Lachnospiraceae bacterium
AAAGAAAAAGGCAGAAGTCTTAGAACTTCTTGCTTTTTGGAAACCGGAACAGCAGACTGCCCACCGTTTTCGAATCTGGCGTCCCCCTTACAAAAAAATCAAAATTTCCTCTCTACCGCACAAACCGAATCACTCCGCAAGCAATCTTTTCTCCTGCATTTCCAGAAGGCTGTGTTGTAAAATCATCTTTATTTTCATGTATTACAACCGATCTCCCTATCAACTCTGTTACAGAAAACCGTCCGTCAAAAAAACTACTCCAAGCATATCCATTATTACTGATCAGCGGCGGCATATCTCCGGCATGAAATGGATGTTCTGTCTGTTTCGGATTATAATGATCCCCTGTATGAACAAACTTGTCACTGCAAATCCCATGTTCATGAATATGCAGTGCATAAAAATTAGAATCTCCCTTTTTATCTGGTAATCCATACACCTCAATTTCTACCAGAACACCCCCAAATGAGGTCGAATAAAATTTCACAAATCCTCCAATTTGAGAAGGATCATCCCTTCCCTGAAGCCATGCCACAGCCTGTGGTCTTTCACTTCCCAATAACTCGCTAAAAGACAAATTCGGAATCGTATCTGTCATCCTTAAAATTCCTTTTTATCTTTAATATATGCCTTTAGATAAAAACTATGATTCCAGAAAAAATAAAAAAATTTCTTTGGCTGTCTTTATAATAAACTAATCCTTTATTCTCTGTCCATACTTAAATCCGCATATCAAACGGCTTATATCCCTGCATAATATATTCCTCCAGCATCATTCGCTTTTCATCCTGTATCTCTTTTTGTTCCATCCAAAGCTGCTGCTTATCAGAAATCATCTTCTGCTCTTTTATAAAATCTTTTCCTTCTGTTAAAACATCCGCCCTTTCCTGCTCTGTCTTCCAACTTTGTTCCTGCAGTACAATATCCTCTTGTGCCTCCTGTAAATCCTGCTCCTGTGCTATAACCGTTTCCTCTATCTCTTGTATATTCTGTTCCTGAGAAACAGCTTCTTCTTGCTCTTTTAACTCTGTTTCTAGCTCCTCTTGCACCTCTTCTGTCAATTCACCCATATCCTCAAGCAATTCGGACATTTCTCCTTGATCTTCTTCTGTTCCAAGAGCCTCCTTACGTCTTTCCTCTTCTCTTTCTTCTGGTGTCTTTGGCTTTTGCTTCTCTGCTTCCTCTGCAATCTTTTCACCGATTTCTTTGGCTTCATCCATAACATGCCACATCTGCTCATTATTATAAGCTGATTTTACAGCAGAAATTTCTTCTTCATAATTATGAAATAACTCCAATTTTCTTGCAATCTCTTCCAATGTATCACATTGCATTGTTTTTAAATTTTCTTTTTTCTCCTCCCAAAACCCAACTTCCCTGTCACACTGCATCTGCCGTTCCTGTTTTTCCTGTGTACTTTTTAAACCACGATTAGAATAAAAAGAAAACGGACTTGTAAACATATAACTTTGTCTGCGAACATGAATATCCATCTAAATCAAATCCTCCTCTCCTAACCTCAAAATCATTCCCAATTCTCACTTCATCCCTTACTCTCACTACAAATTTCCTTCCGCTTTTAACGTCCCCCTCTACTGTATCGGCTTTAACCCAGCACTTCCGCTCACAATAAATCCTACCCCATCTAGAACACCTCCCCCTGAAATCTGCCCGTTATACTCTTTTGATGTAATCGTTAAAACTGTACCTTCCACCGAATAATTTCCGTTCCATCCATCCTGCAGTACAATCGTCTGATTAAACGGAATCGAGATTTGCCAGCCATCACGCCCCGTTTCTAAATTATTTTTCACTTTCACTCCATACTGATAAAAAACTTTTCCCTCTGCCTCCCAAGATGTATATGGCACAATTTCATAAGAAAACGAACCTTTACTCTGCACAAAAACTTCCTGCTGCCTTTTTTCTTCTTCAACATATACCAAATCTGCTGAACTATTTCTACCTCCATCTCCTCTGTCAACCTCTTTACTTGTAAACATCTGATACAGCCATTTTCCCGACTCACTAAAATCCTCTGCTTCAAATCCACTCTTCTTTTGGCAGTCCTTTTTTAAAATAGCAGAAGTTTCGTCTTTATTAGATATATTCCAAGCAATATAACTGATATTATAGTCATCCATTGTTTTTATCCACTGCCTTGCCTGTTCTAAATCAACTGCACCATTTCCGCTGGCATCACAAATACCAAATTCACTTACAAAAATCGGAAGCCCTGCATTTACTGCCTCTGTCATAGTCTTTCGCAGTGACTCTTTATGTGTTGCTGCATAAAAATGAAGTGTATACATAATATTCGAATATTCTGTAATCGGATCTTGTGCTGCCTGATCGACATACTGTGACCAATTCGGTGTCCCTACCAAAATCACACCGTCTTCATCCTTACTGCGAATAACGGAAATCACTTCTTTGGCATATTTCTTGATATCCGCCCAACTAGTCTGTCCATTTGGCTCATTACAGATTTCATACAATACATTGGGACAATCTGCATACTTTTCTGCCATTTCAGCAAAAAACTTCTTTGCCTCTTCCTGATAGACTGCAGGATTTCCATCCGATAAAATATGCCAGTCAATCACAACATACAAATCCTGTTTTACTGCATATTCTACCCCTTTTTGAACCAGCTCCTTCAATGCTTCTTTATCTCCCCCGGAACAATAACCGCCATACTCTGCCGTATAAAGTGCTAAACGAATGACATTGATATTCCAATCTGTACGAAACTCAGAAAAACAAGATTCATTGATATAGTCAGGAAACCAAGCGATACCATGTGTACTAAGCCCCCGAAGCTGAATCGGATTTCCATAGCGATCACAAAGTTTTGTCCCCTTTACCTGAAGCTGACCACAAACAGAAGGTAAAGCCTGATTCTGTGCCACCAGATCCATATACTCTGTTGTAGTTTCCTGATTTTTTTCCGCTGCCTTTACATCAGATTCGGAAACCGTTGGCAGCCTGCAGATTGTAGTTTCCTGATTTTTTTCTGCTGCCTTTACCTGATTTCCCTGCCCCTGATATCCTAAAATACCAATCATTACTGCTGCCAAACAAAAACAAATCACTTTTCTAATCTTCTGTTTCATCCTTCCCGCTCCTTTTTTATTCCTATAGAAAATCGAGTAAGAGAAAAAGAAGGAAGGTCTATTCCGAACACGGTGCAGACCTTCCTTCGGATTTTAGCATCCTTCCCCAAAAAACCAATATACCTTTTTATCAAACTATACACGATAATTCACTTTTTCTGGGCTGCTCCAATCGGTATAGCTAATCTTACTCCAATCCACCTGTTCAATCTTTTCTACCAGTTCATCTGCTGATGAAGCAGTTACTCGTGTCCGCTTTGTTCCCTGATAGAAACTCTGCCCTTCTTTCATAGCTTCTTTCTTTTCCGTCTGTTTTTCTTCTTTCTTCTTTTCCTGTGCTTTTTCTATCCGTTCCCGTTGTTTTGCACTCGATTTCTCTAATTCTGCAAAATAAGAAACGGTTCCATCTTTTCCAATCGAAACACCAAGACGAGTTACTTCATTTCCATCTTCTCCAAGCTGATCCTTTACATCGGAAAGCTCCTCTGTAGCCTCATCAATCAAAGAAAGATACTTTTCCTTTGTCTTTGTATCCGATGCCATCTCTTCTAATGACTCTGGATCAATCAATACACTATACTCCTTTGTTCCCTGTGACAAATAAGAAGCTGCTTCCTCGTCACTTTCATAATCTGCCACAATAAAATCCATATTTCCATATTTTCTTTTTAATTCTTTTAAAAGATTCTGTGCTTTCTTGCTTAAATTCACCGAATTATTTTTCTGTGTCTTTTCTTCTTTTGCTGTTTTATTTTCTTTTACCTTTTTATTCTGTATGGCATTTTCATAAAAATTATTTTGATAAACACCATATCCTCCTACTTTTGTCATATTTACCTCCTTTACAAAATATACCAATCCGTTTATTTTCTATATCGTCACAATCTGGGTTTCTCTAAAGCATATTACCAAATTTATTTTAATCATCTGCCATTCGGCACAGGATATTAAAAGAGGACGCCAGATTCGAAAACGGTGGGCAGCCTACTGTTCCATGTTTCCAAAAAGCAAGAAGTTCTAACTTTTTTCCAAAGTCACTACAGGCTGCCCACCGTTTTCGAATCTGGCTG
>CAJUGZ010000326.1 GCA_910585855.1 uncultured Lachnospiraceae bacterium
CTTCCATGCAGGGTGTGAAAAAAAAGGGGCGTGTTTAGCCCGGATGATAGGAAAGTGGCTGTCTTATGGTTGGTTACATCTTTCCTTACTTCGTTACATTTTAGTTGTCATGAGGGCGAATTGCGCCCCGGTCTGTCCGGTTGAGTAAAAGAAAAGGCAGAAGTCTTAGAACTTCTTGCTTTTTGGAAACCGGAACAGCAGACTGCCCACCGTTTTCGAATCTGGCGTCCTCAGTCGTAAAATTATTAGATAAATGGACAGACACAAAGAAAAGTGATAGGAATAAAATAGGATATAAAGCGAGAAGTCCGCATAGAGGTTCGAAAGATGATATTAGATCATAAATTTTTGCTGACGTTTGCAGGAATTGCTTTTCCTTTTTTAGGAACGACATTGGGAGCTTTTTTTGTGTTTTTTATGAAAAATGAATTTAGGGCAGGGCTGCAGCGTTTTTTACTGGGGTTTGCATCCGGCGTTATGATTGCTGCTTCTGTCTGGTCACTTTTGATTCCGGCGATTGAACAGTCTGAGTCCTATGGAACAATGGCATGGATGCCGGCAGCAGTTGGATTTTTAATAGGAATTGCATTTTTGCTGTTTTTAGATCGACTGACTCCTCATTTACACTATAAGGCAAATCAGGCAGAGGGGGTGCATGTGCGAATGAAACGGGAATCCATGCTGTTTTTGGCAGTGACGCTTCACAATATTCCCGAGGGAATGGCGGTGGGAGTGGTATTTGCCGGGATGCTTTCAGGGAGGGCAGAGATTTCGAAAGCCGCAGCATTGGCACTTTCTATGGGAATTTCTATTCAAAATTTTCCAGAGGGAGCGATTGTATCCATGCCAATAAAGGTGGAAACCGGATCGAAAAAGAAAGCATTTTATTATGGATTTGCTTCGGGGGTGGTAGAACCGATTGCTGCAGTATTTACACTTTTGCTGACAGCGGTAGTTGTGCCTGTACTGCCTTATCTTTTGGCATTTGCAGCGGGGGCAATGATCTATGTTGTGGTGGAAGAATTGATTCCTGATTTTCAAAATAATAAGGATTCGGATATTGGGATTATTGGAGTGGCAATCGGATTTGTATTGATGATGATTTTGGATGTAGCACTTGGATAAAAAAAGAGAAAAACCAAAAGATAAAAAAGAAAAGGAGCAAGGTGAAAAATGGATAAAGATATGACAAAAGGTCCGCTGTTTCCTCTGCTGGTTCGTTTTACGATTCCTTTGGTATTGGGAAATCTGCTTCAGCTTACCTATAATGCAGTGGACAGTATTGTAGTGGGAAGATATGTAGGAAAAATAGCATTGGCAGCGGTAGGAACGAGCAATCCTTTGATGACATTGGTTATTCTTTTTATACAGGGAATTTGCTTAGGAGCAGGAGTTTTAGTAGGAACAATCTATGGGGCAAAGGACTATAACCGTTTAAAGTGCCAAATCAGTACGACAATGATAGCAGGGCTGGTTTTTTCGGCAGGAATGACATTGATTAGTATTTTGCTGACACCGTGGCTGTTTGTTTTGCTTCAGACAGATAAAGCAATTATCCCTGATGCCGTTTTATATCTTAGAATTGTACTTTGTGGATTGGTTTTTAATTTTATTTATAACTTTTTTGCCAGTGTACTGCGGGCAATGGGGGATAGTCGTTCACCGCTTTATTTTTTGGGAATCAGTGCGATAATTAACATTGTAGGGGATTTGATTTTTGTAGTATGGTTTCGAATGGGAACGGCTGGCTGTGCGGTGAGCACGGTAATCAGTGAAGGATTAAGCTGTCTGTTTTGCTGGCAGTATATCAAAAGAAAAGTACCGCTTTTAAATCTTGGGCGGGATTGGTTTCGGTTTGAACGTTCTCTTTTAAAAGAAACATTAGGATATGGATTTGTCAGTGCAATGCAGCAGTCTACTGTACAGATTGGAAAGATCGGCATACAGGCGATTGTAAATACATTAGGGGTAACGGCAACTGCTGCATTTAGTGCGATCAATCGAGTAGATGATTTTGCTTATATTCCAGAACAAAATATTGCCCATGCAATGACAAGTGTAATGGCGCAGAACCGGGGAGCGGGAAAAATGGATCGGGTAAACCGGGCATTTCGAACCGGAATCGGAATCGAATTGATTTATGGAGTATTTGCCGGACTTGTTTTGCTGGGATTTTCCCGACCGATTATGATGCTGTTTACAGAAGATGAAGAAACGATTGTTGCGGGAATGGCGTATTTTCATCTAATTGCATGGATGTATCTGCTTCCTGCTTTAACAAATGGAATACAGGGATATTTTCGTGGAGTTGGAGATATGAAAATTACACTTTGGAGCAGTATGATTAATTTTTTAGTTCGGGTTGTTTGCTGTGCTGTATTTGTTTTTTTCTGCGATATGGGGATAGAAGCACTGCCGTGGTCTTATCTTTTGGGCTGGGCAGCAATGCTTTTATACGAACTGCCTTATCTGATTCGGCGGTTTGGGTATAGAAAAAAACTATAACTGGTTCTTTTTTTTCAATATTGGACAATCTAAAAAAGATATAGTAAGATTGCAGTATAAATAAAACAGTAAATAACAATAAAAACTAAAAATTATCAGAGGGAGAGAAATATTATGAGCAAAAAAACAAGAGCAGAGAGAAACTTTCAATTTGAAACACTACAATTACATGCAGGACAGGAAACACCCGATCCGGTAACCGATGCAAGAGCTGTTCCGATTTATCAGACATCCTCTTATGTATTTCGAAACTGTGATCATGCGGCAGCAAGATTTGGACTGGCAGATGCAGGAAATATCTATGGAAGGCTGACCAATCCAACTGAAGATGTATTTGAGCAGAGAATGGCGGCACTAGAAGGAGGTGTGGCAGCGTTAGCCGTTGCCTCTGGTGCAGCAGCAATCAGCTATACATTTCAAAATCTGGCAAAAGCAGGGGATCATATTGTAGCAGCAAAGAATATCTATGGAGGAACTTATAATCTGCTGGCACATACACTTCCTGAGTATGGAATTACTGCTACCTTTGTCAATCCGTTTCAATTTGATGAGATAGAAGCAGCGATTTTAGAAAATACAAAAGCAATTTTTATTGAAACACTGGGAAATCCTAATTCGGAAGTGGTAGATATAGAACAAATTGCAGGGATTGCACATAGGCATCAGATTCCGCTGGTAGTGGACAATACATTTGCAACACCATATTTGGTTCGTCCGATTGAATTTGGAGCAGATATTGTCGTTCATTCTGCAACCAAATTTATCGGAGGGCATGGAACAACGATTGGCGGAGTGATAGTAGACAGCGGAAAATTTGATTGGGAGGCTTCAAAGAAATTTCCTTCTCTTACTGAACCAAATCCAAGTTATCATGGTATCAGCTTTACAAAAGCGGTGGGAGCAGCGGCTTTTGTAACAAAGATTCGTGCAATTTTGCTGCGTGATACAGGTGCTACACTTTCTCCATTTCATGCATTTTTCTTTTTGCAGGGACTAGAAACACTGTCACTTCGGGTAGAACGCCATGTAGAAAATGCTCTGAAAGTAGTAGAATATTTAAACCATCATCCACAGGTAGAAAAAGTACATCATCCTTCTGTAACGGAAGATGAGAAACAAAAGGCACTTTATTGGAAATATTTTCCAAACGGCGGCGGATCGATTTTTACTTTTGAAATAAAAGGAGATGCACAAACGGCGAAAGATTTTATTGATAATTTGGAATTGTTTTCCCTGTTGGCAAATGTGGCAGATGTAAAGTCATTGGTGATTCATCCGGCAACAACAACACATAGTCAATGTACAGAAGAGGAATTGGAAGAGCAGGGGATTCGACCGAATACGATTCGTTTATCGATTGGAACGGAGAATATATCGGATATTCTTGAAGATTTGGAAGAGGCATTTCAGGCGGTAAAATAGTAAAGTTGTTGGCATGACGCCGGATTGGGGGAGGGAATTGATATAGCGTGTCAGTTATAGGTACATCAAACAAAATATAGGGCAGGAATACATTATTTGACCTATGAAGGATAAACAACTGATTTAGCTTTTGCGGTTATGTTTTATTTTTGTGATTGAATTGGATGAGAAATGACACGATACGATTGGAAAAATATATGGATTTTTTTGATATATCCATGTATAATAAAAGAAAGTAGGTGGA
>CAJUGZ010000327.1 GCA_910585855.1 uncultured Lachnospiraceae bacterium
AGGTTTTCGAGCAGAAGTCCAAGAACTTCTAGCTTTTTTCCAAAGTCACTGCAGGTTGCCCACTGTTTTCGAATCTGGCTGTTTCTTGACTCCGAAACAAAAGAAGAATCATATCCAAACTTTGCTGAAGATTTGTTTTGTAATAAAATATAATTTCTTATTTTCTTTGCCTGTTCTGTTCTGAATGGTAAGAAGACCTATGATTTCTGTATCTATGTGCATCCGACTGGACGGACGAAACTTAGCTTGATTCCACAAATCTAATTTTTTTATAAAGCTTCCCATAACAGAAAGTGATTTTTCCCGGAAAGGACACAATGTCATTTTGAGGTTGGTAGAACTAGCTGAAAGCAAAAGGAAGGTCTATGAAGGGTCATCATTTCCCGTCGGCACTTAGGTGCTGTATTTTAGCACCTTAGTGTCCGCTACGAGGAAATGCTAAGCGCAAGCGGGCTCGGAATAGACCTTCCTTTTGCTTTCAGAGTCCCCTTTTTCGATTTATGAGTCAAGTTAGGACTTTAGAAGTGGGGACTTCTTGCTACAAAAGGTTAAAATGGTATTAACTAAAAAAAATATAACAATGCTTTAATAAACCAGAAGGATTTTCTAATTGCGGAAAATGTTTTGCGTGATAGATAATATTTGTTTCTATACTGGCATTTTGACGTTGGTATTCTTTTGCTATCTGCTTGTAGTTTGCCGTATCAGCACCATTTATAAGATAGATACTGTTATTGATTTCTGACAGTGCATGTGAAATAGAAAAATTGATATAATTCCCTCTTAAACTAGAATATACATAACGGGAGTTAGAACCGTGAAGCTGAGAGGCTTCTGTATATGCTTCTACCAGTTTTGTATTTACACTATAAGGATTAGAAAAATAGTATTTTTTAAAGCTTGCTTTTATTTTACAATAATTTACCTGTGTATTATATAAGAAAGTTCCAATAATTGGCAATTCCAATATAAATTTTAAAGTTTTGGTACGTTTGGTTGGAATTTTAGTTGTATCAGCCAGAGTATCTGGACTAATAAACATCATGCGGTTAAAAAGAGATTGATCCAAACGGCATGCCATAATTGCTATAGAAGCAGAACTTCCTGAAGTAATCAGATCACAGCGTCTTCCTATTATATTTTTTATAAAATCAGTAATTAATTGAACGTAGAGGTAGTTAGTATAAGTGATTGCCGGTTTTTCAGAACAGCCAAAACCTAATAAGTCTAATGTATAAACAGTATGAGTTTTAGAGAGAGGTTTTATTATTTCCTGCCATTCATAATCACTGCTTCCCGGAATCATATCGTGGATGAGAAGAAGAGGAGTTCCCTTTCCACGTTTTGTATAATGAATTTTACCAAACCGCCATTCATAGATTTTGTCTTTTTTATGGTTTCTTCCCTCTTTCATTGTAGAAGTAATAAATAATAGTTTATTTACACCTGCCATAGTAAACAGTGTGAAAGAAGAAAAAATACAGATATGAAATAGCTTATGTTGTTTATTCAAAGCAGTACTCCTTTCTTTTAGCTATAAATTTTATATTTTTAGTTTGATTCTGATAAATCTATTATATACGATAATAAAAGTAGATACAAATGGAATTTAAAAAAAAATAAAATTTCACGCAATTATTTTTTACAAAAAAAATAAAAAATTTTTTTTAAAAGCAATATGGTTTTTAGAAAACAGTTTTATAATAGGAGTATTTTGTTAAGGGATAGTAAATAATAGAAAGTAAAGGATAAAGTGTATGGTAAAGTTATTAGAAAAAATGGTAAAGTATCATTGATTTTATTGTTAAACTGGTTTAAAATATAGTTGACAGTTTATTTTTTTAGTATAAACTAGAAAAGAAGATTTTATAACATTATATGGAAAAGTAAGGATACATTGTATAAAATAAAAAATAATAAAACAAGGCTGGTATGAAAGGCTAAACAAAAAATGGAGCAGCAACAAGAAAAAGATATAATAAATTATCTGCAAAAAAGATTAGAAAAAGTAGAAAAGAATAGAAAAGAAAAAAAACAGTTATTGGAAAAAATTCGGAAAGAGATTTTGGAGTTGGAAAATCGTATTTCTGATTTAGAACATAAGGTAGATTTGGCTTATGAGGCATTTTCCCCGATTTCTATACAACAGCAAGTAATTAATACGGAAACGGATCAGTTAAAAGAGGAATTGGAGGGGAAAGGAAAAGAAAAAGAAAGATTAAAGGAGGAAATAACCAAACTAAAAAAAGAAGCAGAAGAAATAAAAGTGCTTCTTTTTCAAAAAACAGAAAAAGAAGAAATAAAAGTGGCATCAAAAGAAGAAAATAGTTTTATAAAGCAAAGCAACATATTTGTAGAGCAGCAGGAACTAGAAAGGCAGCGGATTGCCAGAGAACTCCATGATACTACAGTTCAAAATTTAACTGCATTGGTTCATAAAATTGATCTTTGTTCACATATATTGGATTCTGATCCAATACGTGTTCGTTTGGAATTAGAAATTATGCGTCAAATTATTAAGGATTCAGTAGATGGAATGAGAGAAATTATTTATAATCTTCGTCCAATGACATTTGATGATATAGGATTTAATGAAACATTGATACAGGCAGTGAATCGATTGCAGAGAGGATTTGATACAAAAATTATTTTAGAAACGGAAGGAACTAGTTATCCAGTAAATCAGGTTGTACAGCTTACTGTATTACGAGTAATTCAGGAAGCCGTCAATAATTGTAAGAAATATGCAAATGCAAAGATGATAGATATTACTCTTTTGTATAAGGAAAATACAATAGAATTAGTAATTATGGATGATGGAATTGGTTTTGATACACAAAAAGTTACAATTCAGAAAGAAAAAAATACAGGTTTTGGCTTATCAATGATGAGGGAAAGGATTAATTTATTAAATGGGACATTTGAAATAGAGTCGAAACCCGGGTTTGGAACAGAAATTCAGGTAAATATACCAACCAAATGAGAAAACATTGTTGTTGAAAGGAAAGAACGGGGAGTAGGAGGAAAGAGGATATGCCAATAAAAATCGTGATTACAGATGATCATTCCATGATAAGAGAAGGCTTAAAGCAATTATTGGAACTTGATGAAAACTTTAAAGTAATTGGACAGGCAGGAGATGGGATAGAGTGCCTGCGCCTTTTAAAAAAAGAATTTCCAGATGTACTATTATTAGATATCAATATGCCCAATATGAATGGGATTGAAGTATTGGAGCGTTTAAAAAAAGAACGAAATGGTATTAAAATTTTGGTTTTAACAATTCATAATGAGGTAGAGTATTTACTTAAAGCAGTGGATATTGGGTGTAATGGATATGTATTAAAAGATTCCAATTTTGCGATGCTGAAAAAAGCAATTACTTCTGTATATGAGGGAGATTCTTTTATACAGCCGGATTTAATTCCTATTTTAAATGCTGGTTTAGTAGATCGAGATTCTTCTGAGGGAACTTTGGGAGGACTTACAAAACGAGAAATTGAAGTACTTAAATTATTGGCAGAAGGTTTGTTTAATAAAGAGATTGCTTATAAATTAAATATTAGTGAGAGAACTGTCAAAAATCATGTATCCAATATTTTTAAAAAGATAAATGCATCAGATCGTACACAAGCTGCTGTATTTGCAATAAAAAATAATCTGGTAGATTTATATTAAACTCCTTTTTGATAAAAGCTGAAATTTAATATAATTTTTTAAATTGACGGTTTAAAATAGTGATATAATGAATGTTTCACGTGAAACATTAGAAAGAGAACTTCAAACTTGATGTGGAGGGAAGAGAGGTTCTCTTTTTTAACAAATTGCATACCAATCAACGATTTTATACTTTTGCAACTTTGTAAGGTTATTTTGTTTCTATCTTTCATTTGGTTTTTGGAGATAGGATACTGCCGAAAAAGATTGGCTTTCACCGGACGCCAGAGGCGGTTTGCTTCTGTCCTTTGCCTGCTCCGCTCCAAACGGTAAGAAAGTCTACGGCTTCTGATTTTGGTTCATCCAACCGTCCGAACCGGGGCGCAATTCGCCCTCATGATAGCCGAAATGAAACTGGTGTAAGGAAGGATTTTATCAATCATAAAACATCCTCTTTCCTATCCTCCGGGCTAAACACGCCCCTTTTTTTGCATACCCTGCATGGAAGCAGG
>CAJUGZ010000328.1 GCA_910585855.1 uncultured Lachnospiraceae bacterium
CCGTGATCATAATCAACTTCTATATGAAGCAAAACAAAGTGGAATCCAAGAAGGCATCCAAAAAGGCGTCCAAGAAGGCTCTCAAAAAGAGGCTCTCCGAATTGCAAAAGATTTACTTACCTTACATGTTCCAGATGAAACGATTTTAAAAAGTACCAAAATAACCGAAAAACAATTACAATCTTTAAAAATGGGAGAAAATTATGTCTGATTTTTTAATGAAACCAAAAGTAGACTTTGCCTTTAAAGAAATTATGACAGATGAAAATGCCCGCATTGGATTTTTATCTGCTGTTCTAAAATTAGAACCCAAAGAGATTCAAAAAACAAATCTTTTAAATACCAATCTCAGAAAACTACATCAAGATGAAAAACAAGGCATTCTTGATGTTCGAATTCTTATGAATAACAACACAGAAATTGATATTGAAATCCAATTAGCGGAACTAAAAGTATGGGCAGATCGCTCCTTATTCTATCTATCCAAAATGTACACTGAGCAAATTCAGGAGGGACAAGCCTATCATGTATTCAAAAAATGTGTCAGTATCAGCATTTTAAATTTTACACTCTTCCCAAAAGAACCCGAATTTTATTCTTGTTTTCGAATTATGGAAGAAAAACGGCATATTGTCTACACCGATAAAATGGAATTTCATGTCTTAGAACTTCCAAAACTTCCAAAAGAATTAAAAGAAGATAGCAGTAAACTTTTATTATGGGCAAAATTTATCAATGCCGAAAAAAAGGAGGAATTTGAAATGTTAGCGGAAAAAGATTCCTATCTCAATCAAGCCTATCAAAAACTTCAGGTTATCAGCCAAGACAAAGAAAAACGGCTCGAATATGAAGCCAGAGAAAAAGCCATCCGTGATCATAATCAACTTCTATATGAAGCAAAACAAAGTGGAATCCAAGAAGGCGTCCAAAAAGGCTCTCAAAAAGAGGCTCTCCGAATTGCAAAAGATTTACTTACCTTACATGTCCCAGATGAAACGATTTTAAAAAGTACCAAAATAACCGAAAAACAATTATTAGATTTAAAAAATAATAAATTATAATTAATTTATCACTATCTGTAAAAAAATATAATTTCTACCGCTATTCCACCAACAGCGAGAGGCGGTTTACTCCTGTCCTTTGCCATAGACTTTCTTACCGTTTGGAGCGGAGCAGGCAAAAGACAGGAGCAAACCGCCTCTGGCGTCCCGTGAAAGCCAACCCTTTTCGGCAGCATCCCATCCTATCTCCAAAATTCAAATGAAAGTATCAATCAAAATACAATCAAACAAACATTTATTCCCCTATCTTTTGTGCAAAAGCCGTCAGCTTCTCTCCGTCTTTTGCAATCACAATTTCATCTCCGCCTTCTACTTTCCCCCCTAAAATCAACTTAGCCGCCAATGTTTCCACTGTCTTTTGCAAATATCTTCTCAATGGTCTTGCCCCATAAACCGGATCAAATGCTTCCTCTACAATCCATTCCTCTGCCTCCTGTGTCAGCTTAATTGTAATCTCTCGATCCGCCAGTCGTTTATTTAAATCTGCCATCATAAGCTCAATAATCCGTCCAATATCTGCTTTTGTCAAAGGCTTAAATAAAATCGTTTCATCTAACCGATTTAAAAACTCCGGTCGAAAATGATTCCTTAAATCTCCCATTACCAAATCCACAACTTCTTTTGCGATTTCCCCCTTTGCATCAATTCCTTCCAACAGATACTGTGAACCAATATTTGACGTCATAATCAAAATCGTATTTTTAAAATCCACCGTTCTCCCCTGTGAATCCGTAATTCTCCCGTCATCCAATACCTGCAGCAATACATTAAATACATCAGGATGTGCCTTCTCTATCTCATCAAACAAAACTACCGAATAAGGCTTTCTTCGAACAGCTTCTGTAAGCTGTCCACCCTCTTCATATCCTACATATCCGGGAGGCGCTCCAATCAAACGAGATACCGAATATTTTTCCATATATTCAGACATATCAATACGCACCATATTATTTTCATCATCAAACAAACTCTGTGCCAATGCTTTTGCCAATTCAGTCTTTCCTACTCCGGTAGGTCCTAAGAACAGAAACGATCCAATCGGCTTAGATGGATCTTTAATCCCTGCCTTTGAACGAATAATCGCCTCAGATACCTTTGTCACACCTTCATCCTGTCCAATCACACGCTTATGCAATTCCTCATCCAAATGCAGTGTTTTGCTCCGTTCACTCTCCGTCAGCTTCGCAACCGGAATCCCTGTCCAGCGAGAAATAATTCTAGAAATCTCTTCATCCGTCACCGCCTCATGCACCAAAGAAAGATCCTGATTTTTTACCTTTTCCTCTTCTGCCGCAAGCTGACGCTCCAACTCCGGCAGTTTTCCATACTGCAGTTCCGCTGCCTTATTTAAATTATACTCTCTTTGTGCAATCTGAATCTGATTGTTTAAATCCTCAATATCCTCTCTTAATTTACTTAACCGCTCCACGGAATTCTTTTCATTATCCCACTGTGCTTTCATTGCATTAAACTGATCCCGAAGATCTGCCAATTCTTTCTGAAGATTCACCAATCGATCCTGACTTAATTTATCCGTTTCTCTCTTTAAAGCTGCCTCTTCAATCTCAAGCTGCATCACTTTACGGGAGAGTTCATCCAATTCTGCCGGCATAGAATCCAGTTCCGTCTTTACTAATGCACACGCCTCATCCACCAAATCAATCGCTTTATCCGGCAAAAAACGATCGGAAATATAGCGATTCGACAACACGGCAGCAGAAACCAATGCCGAATCGGTAATCTTTACTCCATGAAATACTTCATACCGCTCCTTTAGTCCACGTAAAATAGAAATCGTATCTTCTACGGTAGGCTCATCCACTAACACCGGCTGAAACCGTCTTTCCAAAGCAGGATCTTTTTCAATATACTGCCGATACTCATCCAACGTAGTTGCCCCAATACAGTGCAGTTCTCCTCTTGCCAGCATCGGTTTTAACATATTTCCGGCAT
The DNA here is from genome assembly GCA_910585855.1 of uncultured Lachnospiraceae bacterium. Classification (GTDB taxonomy): domain Bacteria; phylum Bacillota; class Clostridia; order Lachnospirales; family Lachnospiraceae; genus MGBC114844. The sequence goes on from CAJUGZ010000328.1 coordinate 3,015, forward strand.
CCATAGCCCCTTCTGTCTTCCCAGCTCCTACAATCAAATGCAGCTCATCAATAAAAAGAATAATCTCCCCTTCACTCTTTCGCACTTCTTCCAAAACCGCTTTCAGCCGCTCTTCAAATTCTCCCCGATACTTTGCACCTGCTACCAAAGCCCCCATATCCAATGCAAAAATCTTTTTATTTTTTAATCCTTCTGGTACATCCCCACGCACAATTCGCTGTGCCAGCCCTTCTACAGCAGCCGTCTTTCCCACTCCCGGTTCTCCGATTAAAACCGGATTATTTTTTGTTTTCCTAGATAAAATCCGCACCACATTTCGAATCTCAGCATCTCGTCCAATCACCGGATCTAACTTTTGATTCCTAGCCCGTTCCACCAAATCCTGTCCATATTTATTTAATGTATCATACGTTGCCTCCGGGTTGTCACTGGTCACTCTTTGATTGCCCCGCACAGTAGAAAGTGCCTGCAAAAACCGTTCTCTGGTAATGCCAAACTCCCGAAACAATTCCTTTATCACTGAATTTGGATTCTTAATCAAAGACAATACCAGATGTTCTACCGAAACATACTCATCCCCCATCTGCTTTGCCTCATCCTCAGCCGAAATCAGCACCTGATTCAAAGAATTACTGATATAGAGTTTTCCTCCAGAAACCTTCACTTTCTTTTCTAAATCTTTTTTCACCCGATTTAAAAAATACTCCTGATTAATTTCCATCTTTTCTATCAACTTTAAAATCAAACTGTCTTCCTGTGTCAAAAGACTATAGAGCAAATGCTCCTGATCAATCTCCTGATTTCCATACTCATACGCCAATTTCTCGCATCCATTTACGGCTTCTATTGACTTTTGCGTAAATTTACTAATATTCATACTCTATCCTCCTCTATCTGCTTTAAAAAACTTTTAATAAAAAAATTTTATCTTCAAAATACCAAAAAACTTTTTAACCTTGTTTTATTTGTTCTACAACTAATATAACACACAGTTCAAAAAAATCAAGCCCCCAAATTATAAATATTCCCTAAAATCAATAAAAAAATCATAAATATACTTAATAATATTCAATACATCTTTTGGAGAGAGGACGCCAGATTCGAAAACGGTGGGCATCCTGCTGTTCTGGTTTCCAAAAAGC
>CAJUGZ010000329.1 GCA_910585855.1 uncultured Lachnospiraceae bacterium
TGCAGGGTCATCATTTCCCATCGGCACTTAGGCACGGTACTTTCGTGCCTTATGTGTCCGCTACGAGGAAATGCTAAGCGCAAGCGGGCTCGGAATAGACCTCCCTTCGGCTTTCAGCGTCCTCCATGCAACTTCCAAAAATATAAATATCCACTGTAATACTATTCAAACCGCACAATTTCCTTCTTCAGCCGACTAATAATCTTTTTCTCTAACCGAGAAATATAAGACTGTGAAATCCCCAGCAAATCCGCTACTTCCTTTTGTGTCATCTCTGCTCCATCTGCCGAATTTAACCCAAATCGAAGCTCTACAATCGTCTTCTCCCGCTTGTTTAATTTATTAATCGCCTTACTCAACAGCTTCCGCTCCATTTCATCTTCCAAATCTTTATAAATAACATCCTCATCTGTTCCAAGAATATCCGATAAAAGCAGCTCATTTCCATCCCAATCTACATTTAAAGGCTCATCAATCGAAACTTCCATTTTCCGCTTGCTGTTTCTTCTCAAATACATTAAAATTTCATTCTCAATACATCTTGATGCATAAGTAGCAAGCTTAATATTCTTAGAAGGATTATACGTATTAATCGCTTTAATCAATCCAATCGTTCCAATCGAAATCAGATCTTCCACTCCGACTCCGGTATTATCAAACTTCTTAGCTATGTATACAACAAGGCGAAGATTCCGCTCAATCAGCAAAGAACGTGCCTTCTGCGGATCTTCTCCGGCAAGACTGGCGATTGCCTGTGCCTCTTCCTCCGCTTCCAAAGGCGGCGGCAGCACCTCCGCTCCTCCAATATAATGAATATCACCATGTGGTCTAAAAAGTAAATTTCGAAATGTAGGAACCATACGAAGCTGAATCTGATTTTTAAACTTTACCTTAATCAACATTTTATTTACCAAACCTTTCTTTCCATATTTAGGATCTGTATCACTTATTTTCCTACAGTTCCTTAACTTAGAATACCCGGATGCAGAAGAAGCTGATAGCTTCCGTCACCACTAATACCAATCGGGCTGACTGCAAGATAAATCCCTTTTTTCCGAATAATTGGTTCTTCCTCCTTACAAAGAACCACCTCGTCAATCGGATAAGAAATTAAAATTCCGCTTGTTACCCCAACTGCATGATAAGGAATCAGACGTATTTTCCTTTCTCCTTTATAAGAACCCGTCTTATAAAATGCTTTTATCTGTTCTTGTTCCTCTCTATCAAATAATTCACTTAAACCAGCCAAATCTCCAACGATAACAGGTGCATGGCTTACTGGCTCTACAAGAGAATTTCCCGTATCTAGTAGTGCTTTCATTGTGCCTGTCTGTTTTTCTAACCTTAAAAAAACTTGGTATCTTCCATCGTCTTTTTGCCTCTTGTAAAAAATTGCCTTGCTTCCAAAATAAAAAATCAAACCGGCAAAAAAAGCCGTAATAAAAAATCCTGCCGTTCCAAACCCTTGATATCCCCTCCCAACTCCGGCAAAAAAAGCGGACTGCCATGGTTCCTGTGAGTGAATCCCATAGTAAATTCCATTCATCAAACCGCCTAATACGCTGGCAATTCCATACTGTATACCTATATAAGCTGCCCATTTTCGCCATTTTTTCACACAAAACGCAATCTTTATCATAATAGCTGCTGTCAGTATAAAATAAACTCCATATTCTGCGCCGTTTTTTCGAAACGGTAAAAAAAAGACCATACAATAAAGCCCAGCACCTGCCAAAGACGCCAAAAACCACCGAACCCACGTTGTCTTTTCCCGCAGAAACAACTTCATACAGGCAAGTACCATTCCGTTCATCAGTAGATTAACTCCAAATAATACATCAAGATAAACTACAACATGCAAAAAAGCTGCCTCCTTTACTGGAAGAACCCCGCTAAGAACAGAATCATTATATCAAATTTTCTGCTCAAAGATTGTCATTTCCTGTAAAAGAAACAGCAAACTATTTGACATTTTTTATCTATTCATTTTAGGAAACTTCAGCGGCTCTCTATAACTATACCAAAAAAGCCTCTGATATTCTTCCGAAAAAGGTACTGCTTCTCCCCGATACTCTAAAATCATCTCCGCCAAATTTTGATAGGATTCCTCGAATTTTGTCAAATCCTGCTTTGAAATCACAGCGATCATTTCTTTTTGCATCTCTTTCGTATCCGACATCCCAGCAATCCGATTGACATCCTCAAAAGACATGCCAAGCTGCCTTGCCATTACCCCGATTGAACAAATTAACTCCGTAGCAGCAATTAAATTATTAACCGGATGACAAAGCATCTTTCTGGCTACTGCAGCATGAACTAGCTCGATTACCATTGCAACTCCTCTCTAATTTCTGCCCTACTTTCTATTTCGCTGCAAAAATGTCGGTACTTTAATATCCTTTTCTTCTACCGTAGGAGGAACAGGTTTTGACGGCTCAAAATGATACCCATTATTTTGCTGTACAGGTCGTACATTCGGAACAGACTGATATCCAGAAGGAGGAACTGGTACACCCTGCATCCCCGGCATACCTTGTGCTCCGGGACGAAACTGCTGCACTGGCATACCCTGTGTTCCGGGACGAAACTGCTGCACTGGTCTTTGCGTAGATCCTGTCCCGCCGTCAATCACCTTCATAGGATTTCCCTGATTTGGCACTTGACCTCTTTGCCTTGAGCCAGACCGCCCCGTTACAACTGCTTCTTGATTTTCCAGCCCAGTAGCAATTACGGTAATCGTAGCCTCATCCTTTAAACTATCATCAAACATCGCCCCAAAAATAATATTTGCGTCTTCTCCTGCCAACTCCTGTACAAAACTCGCCGCCTCATTTGCCTCTACCAAACTGATATCCCCGGATACATTGATGATCACATGAGTAGCTCCCTGAATCGTAGTTTCCAAAAGCGGACTGGTCACTGCCATTTTTACTGCATCAATCGCTTTATCGTCTCCCTTTCCCTTTCCGATTCCAATATGTGCAATTCCTTTATTTGTCATAACCGTCTGCACATCAGCAAAATCCAAATTGATCAGTCCCGGCACATTGATCAAATCCGTAATTCCCTGCACTGCCTGCTGCAGCACCTCATCCGCCTTCTTTAGTGCATCCGGCATCGTTGTGCGGCGATCCACAATCTCTAATAATTTATCATTTGGAATTACAATTAATGTATCCACATGCTCTTTTAACTTTGCAATTCCAGAAATCGCATTATTCATACGGGCTCTTGCCTCAAAAGTAAACGGCTTTGTCACCACTCCTACTGTAAGAATCCCTTTCTGCTTGGCAATTCGTGCTACAACAGGAGTTGCACCTGTTCCAGTACCACCTCCCATTCCGCAGGTAACAAATACCATATCTGCCCCGTCCACTACCTTTTCGATTTCCTCTGCACTTTCCTCAGCCGCTTTCTCTCCCATAGCAGGCTGCGCTCCGGCACCAAGCCCCTTTGTGACCTTCTCTCCAATCTGAAGAGTCCGAGGAGCCCGGCAAAGCTGCAATGCCTGTTTATCTGTATTTACCCCAATAAACTCCACTCCGCCTATATTTTCATCCACCATCCGGTTGACTGCATTATTCCCGGCACCACCAACCCCCACAACAATAATTTTCGCTTCCGACGTTCTTTCACTTGATGTAATCTCTAACAAAGGTTTGTCCTCCTTCTATCTCTTCCTGTTTTCATCCCTCCACGTTCAGGAAACTTCGCTCTCAATATTTCCCTCTCTCCATAGAAACACAAAAACACTACTGCCCCAATTATCTTTTTTCTATACTACATTTATTTTGGAAAATAATCAACTAAAATTTTATTTTTTTCTTTTATAAATCTTTTAAAGTTTGATAAACAGTCCATGTTATGATGAAAAGTGGAAGGTTTTTCCAAATGAGAGGACGCCAGATTTTGGAATGGTGGATAGCCTGCTGTTCCGGTTTCCAAAAAGCAAGAAGTTCTAAAACTTCTGCATCCTGCTTCATCCAACCGAACAGACCGGGGCGCAATTCGCCCGCACCGCAGCCAAAACAAAACCGGCATACCAATCCATCACTTCAGCCACAAAGAAATCCCTTCCCACAACACAGGCTAAACACGCCCCTTTTTTTGCACACCCTGCATAGAAGCAGGATGTGCAAAAAA
>CAJUGZ010000330.1 GCA_910585855.1 uncultured Lachnospiraceae bacterium
CTTCCATGCAGGGTGTGAAAAAAAAGGGGCGTGTTTAGCCCGGAGAATAGAGAAGGGAATGTCTTATGGATGATAAAATCCTTCCTTACATCAATTACGTTTCGGCTGAAATGAGGGCGAATTGCGCCTCGGTCTGTTCGGTTGGATCAAGGAAAAGGCAGAAGTCTTAGAGCTTCTTGCTTTTTGGAAACGTGGAACAGCAGGCTGCCTACCGTTTTCGAATGGAAAGCCATATTTCAAAATGAAAATTATCATCATGAATTTCTGTACTCGGATAGACTTCAATACACATTCCACCTGCTGGCTGATATTTGCTGGTTGGGAAAAATTCTGTATAAATCTTTCGGTACAGATCTTGAAACGCTTTTGGCATTTTTCCAGTACAAGGGAATACCGCCCAAGTATTTGCAGGCACTTTTTCAATCGTCAGTCCTGCCGCCACATTACCGCCTGAATAAGCTGCTCCGATTGCATAGTCAAAATCTTCTTGTATTGAATTGTCGAAGCATATTCCAACGATTGCCCCTCCGAAAATATTTTCTGGATTGATGTATTTGCACAACGTGTCAATTGTTCCATCTGCTCCGCAAGCTGCCCATGTTGTGTGGATATTCTTCTGGCTGATTTCTTGTCTTCCTCCATATCTGGCTCGTTTGGCAATGATTTCAAATTCTTTCCATTTTTCAATTCTGTAATTCATTGTTGTTCCTCCTTCTAATATGATTTTTACGGAAATTCTGGAAAAGGATTTGAGTGTAAGTTTTTCGTTTTTCGCTTGGATAGGTGTAATTCCGTGAAATTTTGTAAATGCTCTGCTAAAGCTTTCTGGACTGTTATATCCGTATTTTAAGGCAATATCTATCACTTTTTCATTTCCAGATAATAAATCTGTTCCTGCCAGTGACAATCTCCTATTGCGGATATATTCGCCAATAGAATAGCCGCAGATAATATGAAAAACTCTCTGAAAATGAAAACTCGAAGAATATGCCTGTTTTGCAATTTCAGTATAGTTTATATCTTCTGTAATATGATCTTCAATATAATCTATTACTTTTTGTAATCCTTTCACCCATTCCATGTTTTTCCTTCCTTTCGTAACCATAGTATAGTAAAATAATAACAGATTTTCCCGATATTTTATGCTTTGCTTTGTTAAGTTTTATTTCGTTTCGTTTTGGTTGCCATGAGGGCGAATTGCGCCCCGGTTCGTCTGGTTGGATGAACCGAAATCAGAAGCCCTAGACTTTCTTACCGTTTGGAGCGGAGCAGGCAAAAGACAGGAACAAACCACCTCTTGCGTCCGGTGAAAACCAATCCTTTCCGGTAACATTTTATCTCCAAAAGCCTAAATTTTTATTAGTGATTTTTCTTTCTACTTGAATATTGCATGGAATAAGGATATAATCTATGATACAAAAGAAACGGTGAAATGGAATATGCTGTTGGTGAGGTGAACTATGACGGAGAAAAAGGAACATAGAATAAAACAGGTTCTGCCGGGTTCTATTGCGGAGGAATTGGAACTGGAAGCGGGAGATGTATTGTTAAGTATAAGCGGTGCAGAGGTAGAGGATATTTTTGATTATCATTTTTTGGTAGAAGATACGTATTTGGAGCTTTTGATTCGAAAGGAAAACGGGGAGGAGTGGGAGTTAGAGATTGAAAAGGAGTATGATGAAGATTTAGGAATTGTTTTTGAGAATGGGCTGCTAGACGAGTATCGTTCCTGCAGGAATCATTGTATTTTTTGTTTTATTGATCAGATGCCGAAAGGGATGCGGGAAACTCTGTATTTTAAGGATGACGATTCCCGCCTCTCTTTTTTGCAGGGAAATTATATTACGCTGACCAATATGAAAGAAAAGGATATAGAGCGGATTATTCGTTATCATTTAGCGCCTATCAATATTTCTGTGCATACGACCAATCCTTCTCTGCGCTGTGAAATGCTTCGGAATCGGTTTGCCGGGGAGAAATTGAAGTGGATCGATCGGCTTTATCAGGCAGAAATTTTAATGAATGGTCAGATTGTACTTTGTAAGGGGGTCAATGATAAAGAAGAGTTGGAGCGGACGATTTCGGATTTATCAAAGTATTTGCCTTTTATGCAGAGTGTTTCTGTTGTGCCGGTGGGAATTTCAAAATATCGGGAGGGGCTTTATCCTTTAGAGCCTTTTAAAAAGGAGGATGCTGTTGAGGTGATTGAACGGGTTCATTGGTGGCAGAAAAGGTTTTATCAGGAGTATGGAAATCATTTTATACATGCTGCGGATGAATGGTATATTCTTGCCGAATATCCGATGCCGGAGGCAGAAAATTATGATGGGTATTTGCAGTATGAAAATGGGGTCGGTATGGTGCGGATGTTTCAGGATGAATTAGCAGTGGAACTGGAAAAGATGCAGGGGGATATGCGGGTACGGCAGATTTCGATTGCAACTGGTGTATTGGCGTATTCTTATATACAGGAGGCGGTGTTGGAGATTCAGAAAAAGTATCCAAGGATAAAGGTTTTGGTCTATTCGATTCGAAATGATTTTTTTGGTGAGCAGATTACTGTGGCAGGGCTTTTGACAGGGACGGATTTGATTGCACAGCTTTCTGGGCAGGAATTGGGAGAGGAACTTTTGCTGCCGGAGGTTATGCTGAAAGCAGAAGAATCGGTTTTTTTAGATGATATTACTTTAGAAGAACTGGAAAATACTTTACAAGTCAAAGTAAATATTGTAAAATCAAGCGGTCAGGATTTTTTCCGTTCTGTGATTGGAGAGGTTTTAGAGCAGAGGCGGATCAGAGAAGGAGGAATGTACGAGTTATGAGTAAGCCGATTGTAGCGATAGTAGGACGTCCAAATGTAGGAAAGTCTACTTTATTTAATGCTTTAGCAGGAGAGATGATCTCAATTGTAAAAGATACACCGGGGGTGACAAGGGATCGGATTTATGCAGATGTCACTTGGCTGAATTATGCATTTACGATAGTGGATACAGGCGGAATTGAGCCGGATACAAAAGATATTATTTTATCACAGATGAGAGAACAGGCAGAAATTGCTATGGCAGCGGCGGATGTTATTTTATTTTTGGTGGATGTCAGGCAGGGATTGGTGGATGCAGACTCGAAAGTTGCCGATTTACTGCGCCGCTCAAAAAAGCCAGTTATTTTGGTGGTCAATAAAGTGGATCATTTTCAGAAATTTATGGCAGAAGTTTATGAATTTTATAATTTGGGTATAGGAGAACCGTTTCCTATCTCTGCTGCTTCTAGGCTGGGATTTGGAGAATTATTAGATGAGGTGGTGCGGCATTTTCCAGAGCAGAATGATAAAGAAGAGGAGGATAGTCGACCTCGTGTGGCGATCGTAGGAAAGCCGAATGTAGGAAAATCTTCGATTATTAATCGTATTATTGGAGAAGATCGAGTGATTGTTTCGGAGATTGCGGGGACAACACGGGATGCAGTGGATACTGTTGTAGTGAGAAACGAAAGGGAATATATTTTTATTGATACGGCAGGGCTTCGCAGAAAGAGCAAAGTAAAAGAGGAATTGGAGCGATATAGTATTATTCGTACTGTAGCGGCAGTGGAACGGGCAGATGTGGTAGTGCTGGTGATTGATGCAACAGAGGGAGTAACAGAACAGGATGCAAAGATTGCCGGGATTGCACATGATAGAGGAAAAGGGATTTTAGTTGCAGTAAATAAATGGGATGCGATTGAGAAAAACGATAAGACCATTTATGAGCATACCAATAAAATGAAAAATATTCTTTCTTTTATACCTTATGCTGAGTATTTATTTATATCGGCAAAAACTGGACAAAGAGTAGAGAAGCTGTTTGAGGCGATTGATATTGTAATTGCCAATCATGCACTTCGAATCGCTACTGGTGTGTTAAATGAGATTGTGTCGGAAGCTGTTGTGATGCAGCAGCCGCCTTCGGATAAAGGAAAACGGTTAAAGATTTATTATGTAACACAGATAGCAGTAAAACCGCCTACCTTTGTTATTTTTGTAAATAAAAAAGAGCTGATGCATTTTTCTTATACTCGATATTTGGAAAATAAGATTAGGGAAGCATTTGGATTTGGAGGAACTTCACTGAAATTTATTATTCGTGAACGAAAGGAAAATCA
>CAJUGZ010000331.1 GCA_910585855.1 uncultured Lachnospiraceae bacterium
GCTCCTTTCCTTTGCCTGCGACTTCGGAGAACGGTTAGAAAGTCTGGCTTCTGTGAAAATACCTAGAATTTTTTGCATATCCTGCTTCCATGCAGGGTATGCAAAAAAAGGGGCGTGTTTAGCCCGGAGAATAGGGAAGAGGATGTTTTATAGCTGATAAAATCTTTCCTTACACCAGTTACCTTTCGCCAGTGGTGAGAGCGAATTGCGCCCCGGTTCGTTCGGTTGGATGTGTCTGGATACAGAAGCCCTAGACTTTCTTACCATTCGGAGACCGGAGCAAGCAAAGGAAAGGAGCAAACCGCCTCTTGCGTCCGGTGAAAGAAAAAATCCCTTTGCAACACTTTATCTCCAAAAGCCCAATTAAAGGTACTGACCTTTATCAATCTTTTAAAAATAGAATACAAAGTTTTTTCTTTCAGAATCAAATAATTGTTTCGGAATCAAAAACAGCCAAATTGAAAAACAATAGGCTGCCCATTGTTTTCCAATCTGGCGTCCCCTTCCCAACCCCCTCAACCATTCTACTTATAAACACCCCTATGTACAAAAAAATAGAGAGAAAGAACAAAATTTATTTCCACTTTCTCTCTACTAATATACAAAGGTCTTAACTCTTCTTACTCACCCAATCCGCTTTCAATCAGCCCAACAATTTTCTCCAAATCTGCTGCTTCATTTTCTCCTTCGCACTGTACTTCAATCTCCGTCCCGCATTTAATCCCAGCTGCCATTAACTTCAAAATATTCTTCACCGTAATAGTTTTATCTCCCACTACAATCCGCACTTCCGAACTGCACTTCTTCGCTTCCTGCACCAACACCCCAGCAGGTCTGGCATGAAGCCCGGACTCATTTTTCACAACTACTTTCTGTGATACCATAATACTTTCCCCTTTCTATTAATTTACATCCACACCAAAATGTTCAAACAACAATTTCTCTGCCTCTGCACTCCACATTCCACGATTTCTCTTGCAAGCCTGATCCAATTTCGCAAAAAGTGGATCTGTTTCCCCCAACTTTGCAAAATCATCAATCGCTGTCAAAGGCATATTAAATTGTGTATAAGTCAATTTCTTTCCCCCCGGAATCTTAGGCAGATTTAAAGTAGCCTCTGCAATACTATCAATTCCTCCAACATGTGTTACCATAACTGCAGGCTCAATCTTTCCTGCCGCAGCAAGACGGTTTGCTTCAATTAAATCATCATTATTCCCGCCTGTTGTTCCAAGAATATGTGTACTGGTATAATGTGCATTATAAAGATTAATCTCTGCCTTAAACTGATTATCCGTAGGTCCAGCAAAGAAATTCATACATCCGTCAAATGCCAGCAGCTTATCTCCCATCTCTGCCACCTGCCGATTCGGCACATAGACAAATACATCATCATATCCATGCCCCTCTGTTATTGCCATCAACTCTTCTACTGGATTTTCCATTTTAGCCGTATTGACATAATATAATTCCACACCATTCTTCTTCGCCTGTTCCTCAGAAATCATCTCTTTTGCCCGTGCAATTCGATCATCACTGACATCTGTAACTACAATCCGTTTCGGTCGATTTTCAAACTGAATCCCATAGCTTACTGCCCCGAGTCCCATCGGTCCGCAGCCGCCCATAATCAAAATATTTCCATCTGTTTTTGTCCCCATTGCATGGTCATAATTTCTCTTATTGGTATGATAATTAGCATGATACCCTCCAATAATACAGCTCATCGGCTCTCCAAGAGAAGCCTCAAAAAAACTATCCCCCTCATAATTCATCAGACATCCCAATTCCATTACCTCATGAGGAATAATGCAGTATGTGCAGGCACCGCCAAAAAACTCATAAGAATACCCCGGAGAAGCCAAACTCCCTTTATAATTCAATGCCGGCTGCTGTGCAAACTTCTGTCCCGGGTGAAACTGATCCTGCCACTTTGCTCCTACCTTTACAATTACTCCAGCAAACTCATGACCAATAATAATCGGATTGGTATCAATATTTTGAGGTGCTCTCTTATGCTTCTTTCCCTGCTCTACCAGTTTATAAGTAGACATACAAATACTATCACTAATTACCTTTACTAAAATTTCATCCTCTTTTATCTCAGGCAGTTCAAACTCTTCTAATCTTAAATCTCTCTCTCCATACATTCTGACTGCTTTTGTTTTCATCTCTATTCCCATCCTTTCTTAAATTTAACGATATTCCAAATTCTAACAGTTATCTGCACTATCCTTACATCCCAACTTATCACAATTTCTCAATCTGCACCTGCTGCATTAAAGTATCCACAACTTCTCTGGCAGGTGGCTTTGTTCCAATCGTAGTAACTGCCCCTGCCGAAACAGCCATACACATCTTTACCGTATCTTCCATCGACAATCCCTGATCCCAAGCATAAGAAAGTCCTGCTACCATCGCATCCCCAGCTCCAACCGTGGAATGTGCTTTTACCTTTAACCCCGGACATTTTACCTGATAATCTTCTTTCAAAAAGATTGCTCCTCTCTTCCCCATAGAAACCGCAACCATTCCAATTCCTTTTTTCATCAACTTCTCAGCAATCAAAACCAGCTCCTGCTCGGAAGCAATATAATCCATCTGGGCATACTGTTCTAACTCTACTCGATTTGGCTTAATCATATCTGGTCCAGCTTCCAATGCCCTAGAAAAAAGCTCTCCATCTGCATCCAGCAAAACCTTTGCTCCCTTCTGATGCACCCGCTCAATAATCTTTCCGTAAATATCCTTTTCCACTCCGCTAGGCACGCTTCCCGCCAATACAAATAAAGTATCCTCTGAAGCATATCCATCCAGCCTTTCCAGCAATATCTGTATATCTTCCTCTCCAACCGTAGGTCCGGGTTCATTTAATTCCGTCAATTCCCCTGTCTTTTCAAAAACCTTCGTATTTGTTCTGGTTTCCCCACTTACCTCAATAAAATCATTTTGGATCTGCCATTCATCCATCACACTTTGAATCATCTTTCCGGTATTTCCAGCAATAAATCCAGTTGCAATACTTGTTCCCCCCAACTCATGAATCGTCTTTGAAACATTAATCCCTTTTCCTCCGGCATCCAGTTCCACATGTTTAATTCGATTCAATCCACCGCACTCCAACTGATCAATATCCACCGTCTTATCAATAGCCGGATTCATTGTCACTGTAACAATCATGCAACTTCTCCTCCTTTTAACATCTCATAAACTTCCTGTGCGCTTGCCGAAGTCAGACGCTCCATATAGTCATCTTCCAAAGCCTGCTCTGCAATTACAGATAAAATCTTAAGATGTTCTTCTCCCACTCCTGCAATCCCGATAACTGCCTTTACCTGCTCTCCATCCCAATCCGTTCCCTCTGGAAAAACCATTACCGCAATCCCAGAAGCCTTAATCTCTTTCTTTGCCTCTTCCACTCCATGAGGCAATGCCAATTCATTTCCCATATAAGTAGAAAAACTCTCTTCTCTCTTTACCATCGCATCCACATAAGACTGATTCACATATCCACTGTTCACCAGCATCTGTCCCACCGCACGAATCACATTTTCCTTACTGTCTGCCTTACATCCAACCTTTACATTTTCTGGATACAAAAGATCCAACTTTTTTCCTGTACTCTCTTCCTTTTTTGCCTTTTTCTGAAAAAACATCTCATATCCTCCTTTTTTTATCTCTCAATTTCCTACTAACTTCTCTTCACTTCATTTCTATATTTGTATTATACCTACACCCTATCCTACTTTTCAACGAAAAGAAGATAGGCTTTGGCATCATCCAATAGCGACAATTTTATTTTTTAAACCCAAACGAAGAACACTACCAAACAAAGGACGCCAAAAGCCAAATGGAGTTCCATTCCGAGTCCGCTTTCGCTTAGCATTTCCTCGTAGCGGACACTAAGACGCTAAAACACAGCGTCTAAGTGCCGACGGGAAATGATGACCCTGCATGGAACTCCATTTGTCTTTCGGCTGTGTACTCTAAACAAAAAAATTACAGCAAATAGTAAAATATTCGCATACTTTCATTAAGACGTTGAAGATAGGTTTCACTGAACGCCAGATTCGATTCTTTTTTGTTTCGGTGTCAAGAAACAGCCAGATTCGAAAACGGTGGGCAGCCT
>CAJUGZ010000332.1 GCA_910585855.1 uncultured Lachnospiraceae bacterium
ACGGGAAATGATGACCCTGCATAGCACTCCCTTTGGCTTTCGGCTGTTTACTCCAGACGAAAAAGTTATGATAAATAGTAAAATGTTCGTTGTAGTGTAAAGTGTCAACAGAAAAGAATGATTTTTTGCAGGCTTTTCTTTGGATTTTGTATGCTTGCTGGAAAAGTTATAAAAATTATAGGGTGTAGGTTGTTTTATATTAATGTTTCACGTGAAACATTAATATAATTTTTAGTGTTTCTTCATTTAATTCTGCTTTTATAGTTCCGTTCATTTTTTCTGTTAATTCTTTTACGATAAATAATCCCAGTCCAGAAGAGCCTTTTTGTCGGGAAGAATCTGCTTTATAGAAGCGTTCGAAGATTTGATTTGGATCGGGTTTGCTTGTTTTTGATATGGTATTTTCAAAGGTGAAACAAATATATTGTTTAGAAGATAGAGGAGTGGAGGAGTTCGGAGGGTGATCTTCTTTTAGGAGAATGGTTTTTTGACGGATGATAATTCCTCCTGTTCCATGTAATAATGCATTTTGGATTAGATTGTGGAAGATGCGCCGCAGGGCTTCTTCATCTGTCTGGATGCAAATTCCTTCTGATTCAAAGAAAATTTCAGGTGTAATCTTTTTTTCTTCAAATTTCCAATATAATCCTACTAAACAATCGCTAAGCAGAGGCAGTACTTGTACTTTCTGCATGGCTAATTCAAATTCTTCACTGGTTAATTTGGTATATAAGAATAGTTCTTCCAGCATATGTTCCAGTTCTTTCATTCGATTTTCTGCTGCCTGTAAATAATGGGTCTGCTGTCCCATTTCGTGGAAAGATTCTTGTGCAAGTTGAATATATCCGGTAGCTCCAGTAAGAGGAGTTCGAATGTCATGGGCTAGACTTGTAATATTTTGTTTTAATTGCTTTTCCGCTTTTTCATATCGTATTTGATTTTGATCGTGAAATTTTTGAAGGCGGTTTAGTTGTCTGCAAAGTTTTAACAGATGTTTTTGTCGGTTTTGGGTAGTGAGTTCAATATGGCTTCCTCTTTCTATTTCTTCTAACTGACGGGATAGAGAGTGTATTTCTAAAATATTGCGTATATATTGAATAAAGAAATATCCCAAGATTAGAAGGAGAAGAATTAGTATAATCAATAGTTTCATTTTTATAGTCCTGACTGTAAATTAATTTTTTTATATATCTTGTTTTTTCAGTAAAATTCCTGCTGTTATTGAATAAAGTACGAGAAATACAATTCCAATTATAAATACTTGAAGATCCTGCAGAGAAGTATACTGATTTGGTCCATAGGACAGGCTGAAATAAATCGAATATTTTAACCATTCGCCTAAATGCAGCAGATGCATAATCTGATATAGCGGCACTACAATTAAGCCGCTTCCAAGTAAAATAGCTCCAAAAGATCCAGCAGCAATGCTTCGGGTATAAATGCAGATTAAAATAATTAACGCAGAGAAAGCCATTGTAAGAAGCCATGCCCATGTCAGATAAAACAGGACATCTTTTATTTTGGTATAAGGAACAATATTTTTGAAAAGATAATTTATTAATAGTGTAAATCCAAATTGAATGACTAAGTAACATAGATTTACAATTCCGACAGCGAGGAGTTTACTTGCCAAATATAGCCATCGGTTGGAATATATAGCCATAATATTTTTTATAAATCCGTTTTGATAATCAGAACAGATAAACAGCATAACCCAAATGCCTAATATAACAGAATAGAGTCCGCCGTCTAAACCAATTTGGCGAAATAGGATTAAAATATCTATGCCATTTAATATATTAGAAGCATCTTCTACATCACCTGCAATAAGCATTCCTATCTGCAGTGCAATGGTCTGACCTTCTGGTGTGGTTAAAAGCCAAAGTAAACTGAAGATACATAGAGTTGCAAATAAAAGAAATCCTAGACAGATATAAAGTGATTTGCTTCTTTTGATTCGGTATAAGTCCATTCGTAATAAATTAAACATTTTTTTGTTTTCCCTCCATACGTTCTAAAAAGTATTCTTCCAAATCGATATGATGAAAGCCGGAAGAATAGACGGGTATTTGGTGGCTGATTAATAGTTGATTTAGTTCAGAACCTTCTGATATACCATAAATTCGGATGGTCTGTTTGTCAAATACTTCTGTTTGTACTTTTGGAAATGTTTCCTGAATCAGTACAAGAGCATGGTGTATGTCGTGTACTTCAATTTGAAAGTAGGACATGCATTTTTCTTCTAATGCTTCTTTTGTGATTTGCTCAATCAGTTCCCCATCTTTGATAATTCCATAATTTGTAGAAATTTTGCTTAATTCTCCCAAAATATGAGAGCTAAGTAAAATAGTTTTTCCTTCTTCGTGAAGCTGCAGTATTAATTGACGCAGTTCTCGGATACCTTCCGGATCAAGCCCATTGATGGGTTCATCTAAAATCAGAAGATCTGGGTTTCCAAGCAGAGCCAGTGCAACTCCTAGACGTTGTTTCATTCCCATAGAGAAATGTTTTATTTGTTTTTTTCCGGTATTTGCAAGTCCTGTTAGTTGAAGTACATGTTCGATGCTGCTGTAATCGGCAAGTCCCATTAACTTTGCTTTCATTATTATATTTTGTTTTGCTGTCATATTTGGATAAAATCCTGTGGATTCAATCAATACCCCGATTCTTCTGCGGATAATAGGATCGCTGACAGGTTTTCCAAATAGTTTAATTTCTCCTTCTGTTGGAGCGATTAAGCCGCTGATCATTTTTAGAGTTGTAGATTTTCCTGCACCATTTCTTCCAATAAATCCATAGATTTCACCTTCTTGTACTTTTAAGTTTAATTGTTTTACGGCTGCTTTGTCTTTGTATTGTTTTGTTAGAGAAGTTGTTTCTACAGCAAATATTTTTTCTGTTTTTTTCATAATTAGTTTAAGTTATCCTTTCTTAATATTTTAAGCCGTTATAAAATATCTTTTACGAAAATCAGTATAACATGGTAGGTTTTAGAAAGTGCTTAGAAAAGTTTAAGAAAGTGTAAAGATTTTGTATTTGAATAGAAGTTTTGCATAAAAAATAAAGTTATAAAAGTTTAAAACCAATTCCCCACACAGTTTGGATATAGGTATCTGTTTTGCTCTTTTTTAGTTTGGAACGAATATTACTGATATGTACATTGATGGTTTTATCTTCTGCTAAATATTCTTCTCCCCATGCATATTCATAAATCATTTGTTTGGTAAAGACTCGTTTTGGGTTTTGAATTAATAATTCCATAATTAAAAATTCGTGACGAGTCAATTCGATTTGTTCTCCGTTTACAGTCATTTCCTGTGTATTTGGGTTTAGAGTCCATGTGCGGTAAGAATATATATTTTGCATGTTATCAGAAAAAGGAGGGTAAAAAGTTATTTTATTTCGGCGGTGAAGCTGAACTTGGATTCGAACTAATAGCTCTGGTAAATCAAATGGTTTACAGATATAATCGTCTGCTCCTGCTGATAGAACTTCTACTTTATTATCCAATTTACTCTTTGCTGACAGTGCAATGACCGGAACTTTTTCTGAAAATAAAGAAACCAGTTCTTCTCCTGTAATACCCGGGAGAATTAAATCTAGGAGAATTAGATCATAAGATTCCATAGAAAACAGCAGTTTCCCTTCACTGCCGGAATAGGCTTGTGTGCATAAATATCCATGTTTTTCCAGATACTCCCGAATCATTTGGTTGTTGTCGGCATCATCTTCTATAATTAAAATTTTGGGCATGGTTTTTCTCCTTTATTGTTTGGTATTATTTTTTCTGTATTTATTGTATCATATTCTAATAGTATGTAAAGAATTTTTTTCTTTATTTCACTGGATGCTAGAGGATGCCAGATTCGAAAACGGTGAGCAGCCTGCTGTTCCGGTTTCCAAAAAGTAAGAAGTTCTATGACTTCTGCCTTTTCCTTGATCCAACCAGACAGACCGGGGCGCAATTCGCCCTCATTTTAGCCAAAATGTAATGGGTGTAAGGGAGGATTTTACCAGCCGTAAGACAGCTTTTTTTCTGTCATCTGGGCTAAACACGCCCCTTTTTTTCACACCCTGCATGGAAGCAGGATGTG
>CAJUGZ010000333.1 GCA_910585855.1 uncultured Lachnospiraceae bacterium
ATTTAAGCGAGTTGCAGAAAAGACCGGAAAAGATGCTTTAGAAGTATTTGAGCAGGCAATGAACAATGTAATGCCAGTATTAGAAGTAAAGGCAAGACGTATCGGTGGTGCAACATATCAGGTACCAATCGAAGTAAGAACAGAAAGAAGACAAGCATTAGCACTTCGTTGGATTACCACATTCTCCCGTAAGAGAGGCGAGAAGACAATGGAAGAAAGATTAGCAAACGAAATTCTTGATGCATCTAATAACACAGGTGCTGCTGTGAAGAGAAAAGAAGATATGCATAAGATGGCAGAAGCAAACAAGGCTTTTGCACATTATCGTTTCTAATTACAATCGTATTACTGTTATGAAAAAGGTGAGTTATTGTTTAAGATACAATGCTTCACCTTTGCATAACATTGATTTTTAAGGAGGAAAATCCCTTGGCTGGAAGAGAATATCCATTAGAGAGAACAAGAAACATTGGTATTATGGCGCATATTGATGCTGGTAAAACAACATTGACAGAGCGTATCTTATTTTATACCGGTGTGAATTACAAAATTGGGGATACCCATGAGGGAACTGCGACAATGGACTGGATGGCGCAGGAACAGGAAAGAGGTATTACCATTACTTCAGCCGCTACCACATGTCACTGGACATTACAGGAAGATTGTAAAGCAAAGCCGGGTGCATTGGAACATCGTATCAATATTATTGATACCCCCGGTCACGTTGACTTTACCGTTGAAGTAGAGCGTTCCTTACGTGTATTAGACGGTGCAGTCGGTGTATTCTGTGCAAAGGGCGGTGTAGAGCCTCAGTCTGAAAATGTATGGCGGCAGGCAGATACCTACAATGTACCAAGAATGGCATTTATCAATAAGATGGATATCTTAGGTGCAAATTTCTATGGTGCAGTAGATCAAATTAAGACTAGATTAGGAAAAAATGCAGTAATTCTTCAGCTTCCAATCGGTAAAGAAGACGAATTTAAAGGTCTTGTTGACTTATTTGAAATGAAGGCTTATATCTATAATGATGATAAGGGTGAGGACATTACCGTTACTGATGTTCCAGAAGATATGAAAGACGATGCAGAATTGTATCGTTCAGAATTAATTGAAAAATGCTGTGAATTAGATGATGATTTGATGATGCAGTATTTAGAGGGAGAAGAGCCTTCTGTAGAGGATATGAAGGCAGCTCTTCGAAAAGGAACTTGTGAGTGTAAAGCAATTCCGGTTTGCTGCGGTTCTGCTTATCGAAATAAAGGTGTGCAGAAACTTTTGGATGCGGTAGTAGAATATATGCCTGCTCCAACTGATATCCCAGCAATTAAAGGTGTGGATTTAGATGGAAATGAAGTAGAGCGTCATTCTTCCGATGAAGAACCGTTTTCTGCTTTGGCATTTAAGATTATGGCAGATCCATTTGTAGGAAAACTGGCATTCTTCCGTGTATATTCTGGAAGCATTAATTCCGGTTCGTATATTTTAAATGCAACAAAGGGCAAAAAAGAACGTGTAGGACGTATCTTACAAATGCACGCAAATAAAAGACAGGAATTAGATAAAGTATATTCCGGTGATATTGCAGCAGCAGTAGGATTTAAGCTGACAACTACAGGTGATACGATTTGTGATGAACAGCATCCAGTTATTTTGGAGTCTATGGAGTTTCCAGAGCCTGTTATCGAATTGGCAATCGAGCCAAAGACAAAGGCAGGACAGGGAAAAATGGGAGAAGCTTTGGCAAAATTGGCAGAAGAAGATCCGACTTTCCGTGCACATACCAATCAGGAAACAGGTCAGACGATTATTGCCGGTATGGGTGAGCTTCACTTAGAGATTATTGTTGACCGTCTGCTTCGTGAATTTAAAGTAGAAGCCAATGTAGGTGCGCCTCAGGTTGCCTATAAGGAAGCAATTACAAAGGAAGTAGATGTAGACAGCAAATATGCAAAGCAGTCCGGCGGTCGTGGACAGTACGGACATTGTAAAGTACACTTTGCACCGATGGATGCCAACGGAGAAGAATTATTTAAGTTTGATTCTACCGTAGTGGGAGGTGCAATTCCAAAAGAATATATTCCTGCGGTCGGAGAAGGAATCGAAGAAGCTACAAAAGCAGGTATTTTGGGCGGATTCCCTGTAGTAGGTGTACACGCAACCGTATTTGATGGTTCTTATCATGAAGTCGATTCGAGTGAACTGGCATTCCATATCGCAGGATCGATGGCATTTAAAGAAGCAATGCAGAAAGCATCTCCGGTACTTCTTGAGCCGATTATGAAAGTAGAAGTTACCATGCCAGAAGATTATATGGGAGATGTTATCGGTGACTTGAATTCTCGTCGTGGACGTATCGAAGGAATGGATGATTTGGGCGGTGGAAAGATTGTGCGTGCATATGTACCGTTGTCCGAAATGTTTGGTTATTCTACTGATTTACGTTCTAAGACGCAGGGACGTGGCAATTACTCTATGTTCTTTGAACGGTATGAACAAGTTCCAAAGAATGTACAGGAAAAGGTTTTAAATGCAAAAACCGGTAAAAATATGTAAGATAAAGGGAAAAAGTGTTAATTTAGGCTTGAAAATATTTGAAAAATGCAATATAATGCTTATAGCCTATATCGCCGCTAAGGGCGCATTATTAATTAAGGAGGACGATTTAAAATGTCTAAAGCTAAATTTGAGAGAAGTAAGCCGCATTGTAATATTGGTACAATCGGTCATGTTGACCATGGTAAAACAACTTTAACAGCTGCTATTACAAAGACGTTAAATGCTCGTTTGGGTACTGGTGAAGCTGTTGCATTTGATATGATCGATAAGGCTCCAGAGGAGAGAGAAAGAGGTATTACAATTTCTACGGCTCACGTTGAGTATGAAACAGAGAAAAGACACTATGCACACGTAGACTGCCCAGGTCATGCTGACTATGTTAAAAATATGATTACAGGTGCTGCTCAGATGGATGGTGCAATCTTAGTTGTAGCTGCAACAGACGGTGTTATGGCTCAGACAAAGGAACATATCTTATTGTCCCGTCAGGTAGGTGTTCCTTATATTGTGGTATTTATGAATAAATGTGATATGGTAGATGACGAGGAATTATTGGAATTGGTAGAGATGGAAATTACAGAGCAGTTAGAGGAATATGGCTTTAATGATTGTCCAATCATCAAAGGTTCTGCATTAAAGGCTCTGGAAGATCCAAGCGGCGAATGGGGCGATAAGATTATCGAGTTAATGCATACAGTAGATGAATATATTCCGGATCCTCAGAGAGCAACAGATAAGCCATTCTTAATGCCAGTAGAAGATGTATTCACAATTACAGGTCGTGGTACAGTTGCTACAGGTAGAGTAGAGCGTGGTACACTTCATTTAAATGATGAAGTAGAAATCGTTGGTGTAAAGGAAGAGAACAGAAAGACAGTTGTAACTGGTATCGAAATGTTCCGTAAATTATTGGATGAGGCTCAGGCTGGTGATAACATCGGTGCTTTGCTTCGTGGTGTTCAGAGAACCGATATCGTTCGTGGTCAGGTTATCTGTAAGCCAAACAGCGTAACCTGCCATAAGAAATTTACTGCTCAGGTTTATGTATTGACAAAGGATGAAGGCGGACGTCATACTCCTTTTTTCAATAACTACAGACCACAGTTCTATTTCAGAACAACAGACGTAACAGGTATCTGCCAGTTACCGGATGGTGTTGATATGTGTATGCCTGGTGATAACGTAGAAATGACAATCGAATTGATTCATCCGATTGCTATGGAGCAGGGACTTGGATTCGCTATTCGTGAAGGTGGAAGGACAGTAGGTTCAGGTAAGGTTGCTACAATTGTTGAGTAATCAGTAAAAAGCTAGATTTTATGGGGCTTTCCGAGAAATCGGGAAGCCCTTTTTGAAACTTTGCAACAGTGAAAATGTGTAAAGCGGTGCCAAAACGGTGCCATAAAAAAGAACTCCGATGAAAGTGGTGCCAAGTTTCATCGGAGTTTGTCTTTTTACCAACCTTTTATTTGCTTTACC
>CAJUGZ010000334.1 GCA_910585855.1 uncultured Lachnospiraceae bacterium
CTTTCTTACCATTCGGAGAGCGGAGCAAACAAAGGAAATGAACAAACCGCCTCTTGCGTCCTGTAAAAGCACCCCCCTCCCTGCACTCCAAAAACTACTGCATCATTCTCTGCCGCACAATTTCATAAGCCAAAATTCCGGCTGCCACAGATACATTTAAAGAATCAATATTTCCCTTCATTGGAATAGAAGCTGTCATATCACACTTTTCTTTTACCAGCCGACTGACCCCCTCTCCTTCACTGCCGACCACAAGTCCTATCGGTCCTGTCAAATTCAACTGATACATACTGTCCCCATCCATATCCGCACAGACAAACCAAAGCCCCTTCTTTTTTAATTCTTCAATGGTTTTTGAAAGATTTGTTACCTTTGCTACTGGCGTATAATTAATCGCTCCTGCTGAAGTCTTTGCTACTGTTGCGGTTAATCCAACCGCTCTATGCTTTGGAATAATTATACCATGTGCTCCCGCTAAATTTGCCGTTCGAATAACCGCCCCAAGATTATGCGGATCTTCCACATTATCCAATAAAATCAAAAACGGAGGTTCTCCCTTTTCCTCTGCTGCCCGAAGCAAATCTTCTACTTCTGCATACTGATAGGCAGCAGAATAGGCAAGCACACCCTGATGCCTGCCGGTCTTTGAAAGCTGATCCAAACGCTCTTTTGTTACAAAATTTAAAATTGTATCGGTTTTCCTTGCTTCTTTTAAAATAGTATGGATCGGTCCATCTGAACAATCCTTTAAAACAAACAGCTTATCAATCGGCTTTCCTGCCCGAAATGCTTCCAGTACAGCATTTCTTCCCTCTATTGTCAGTTCTTCATATCGCATAAATTTCCTCCCAAAATATATTAAAATACCTGCACACTGCCTCTATCATCCCCCCAGCAAAGAAAACCCGCCCATACGCTCAAGTCCGGTACAAATCAATTCCACCATCCGTTCCTTTTGCCCGCTTAAATACAAATATCCAATCAAAGCCTCAAATCCGGTAGCCGTCCGATATTCTGCCATAGTGGAATTCTTTGCCATTGTTGCCGATTTTGCATTACGTCCCCGCTTATATATCTGAATCTCTTCTTCTGTCAGCAATTCCATAATCAAATGGATTAGTTCTGCCTGAGCGGAAGCCTTTACAAAAGCAGCGCTCCGCTTATGCATTTTACTGACCTGCATATTTCCATCATTTACTACCTTAGTTCGAATAAACAGTTCATAGACACAATCCCCCATATAGGCAAGTACTAAGGGAGAATATTGATCTGCGTCCTGTTTTTTTAACTGAAATTTTTGTATTACGTACTCTTGAAAATCCTGTTTTTTTATCATTTCTGTTCCCGATTCTATCTGATTTTGCTTTATCTCTTTTTCCATTGCACTCCTTCTCGTGTATCTTTCAGTTCAATTCCCATTTCTAAAAGCTGACTGCGAATGGCATCCGCACGGGCAAAATCCTTTACTTTCTTTGCCTGTGTCCGTTCTGCTATCAAAGCCTCTACTTTCTCATCCAAACTATCTGGCTCTTTCTCTGCCTCTATTCCAAGTATTTCACATAAAATCAATATTTTATCCTTTAACCCCTGCAGATACTCCTTTGTATTTTCTCCAGAAGCATTGCTGTTGCTATATTTTACCAATTCAAACAGTGCAGAAACTGCATCTGCAGTATTAAAATCATCTTCCATCGCTGCTTCATATTTTTTCACAAATTCCTCTGCCCGTATCAAATGTTCCTTTTCTTTTTCTGTTACTGTTCCTTCTTGTCCGTTTTTCAAAAGATGATTCAGATGCTCTACGGAAGTTAAAATCCGCTCCAATCCGTTTTTTGAAGCCTCTACCAGCTCTGCACTAAAATTTAACGGACTTCGATAATGTGCACTTAGCATAAAAAACCGAATGACCTGCAAGTCAACCTTTTCACTGATTTCCCGTACAGTAAAGAAATTTCCTGCCGATTTTGACATTTTTTTATTGTCGATATTTAAAAATGCATTGTGCATCCAATACCGGGCAAACGGTTTTCCGTTACATGCTTCACTCTGTGCAATTTCATTTTCATGATGTGGAAAAATCAAATCTTCTCCGCCTGCATGAATATCAATTTCCTCTCCTAAATACTTCTTTGCCATTACCGAACATTCAATATGCCAGCCCGGTCTTCCATCACACCATGGAGAAGTCCAATAGGGCTCATTATCCTTTTTTGGTTTCCAAAGTACAAAATCTAGCTCATCCTCTTTTCCGTCACTTCCGGTTACTTTTATCTCCCGATGACCCGCCTGCAAATCGTCAATATTTTTATGGGAAAGTTTTCCATATCCCTGAAACTTTCTGGTACGGTAATAAACCGTACCATCAAAAGCGACATACGCATATCCTTTTTGTATTAAACTCTGAATCATCTCTAACATACCGTCAATTTCCTCTGTAGCAAGCGGATGTTTGGTTGCCGGACGGACATGCAGCCCTTCCATATCTTTTTTACACTCCTCTATATAGCGTTTGGCAATCGTATCTGCATCGACTCCCTCTTCTATCGCTCTTTTAATAATTTTATCGTCTACATCTGTAAAATTAGAAACATAGTTGACCTGATAGCCTTTATACTCAAAATAGCGTCTGACTGTATCAAATACTACCATAGGTCTGGCATTTCCGATATGGATAAAATTATAGACAGTCGGTCCGCAGACATACATTTTTACCTTTTTTTGCTCTAACGGTTCAAATTCCTGCTTAGACTGAGTTAATGTATTATAGATTTTCATACGTAATTCTCCTCCTTTTCAAATTCCTCTGCACAGCCTGCTCTTGCCTGCTGTGCCCGAAGTATCATTGTTTCTTCTTCATTTTCAGAAACAATTTCACGCTCTTTTAAAATAATCATCAATTCCTCAAGCTGTTTTTTTAAACTGACATTTTCCTCCTTTATCCGCCTAATATCCGCCATAATCGGATCGGGCAGATGAATCTGATCGAGATCTTCCCTTGGCACCCGCACATTATTCTGCTTTACCACCCTTCCCGGTATCCCTACTACAGTAGAATTAGGCGGCACAGGCTTTACCACTACCGAACCAGCGCCAATCTTTGCATTTTCTCCTACCAAAAAAGAACCCAATATCTTTGCCCCGGCACTAATCATCACATTATTTCCAATCGTAGGATGACGCTTTCCTTTTTCTTTCCCAGTTCCTCCAAGTGTAACGCCCTGATAAAGCGTAACATTATCTCCTACTACCGCCGTTTCTCCAATAATCACCCCATGACCATGATCAATAAAAAACCCCTTTCCTATCACAGCACCGGGATGAATTTCAATTCCGGTCTTTCTAGCACACCTCTGAGAAATCAGCCTTGCAAGAAAATAATGCTTTTTTTGATAAAGTCTATGTGACATCCGATAACAAATCATGGCTTTAAAACTAGGATATAAAAATACCTCCCATACCGAATGCATTGCCGGATCTCGCTCCTGTATAATTTGAATTTCTTCCTTTATAAAACTAACCATTCCCATACAGATGCCTCCGTATACCCAATATTAATCTTTTTACTGCCATTTCAATGAAAAAAGAACACCTCGCTCGATAAGAGACGAAATGTTCCGTGGTTCCACTCTAATGAAAGCAGCAATCTGCTTCCTCTTCTCTATTTAACGCATATCTACGTACTCGGCTACAAATCCTTCACCGAATCAGCTCCCGAATGCACTTCATTTATTTCTTTGTAAAAGCACTCTCAGCCTATGATGCTTTTTCTCTGTACCCTCCAAAATAAACTACTCTTTCGTTCCCAGCCTTTGTCTACACTATAGTCTATGCAACTTTTCCTATTTTGTCAACCATTTTCTGCAAAGAGCCGGGATAAACTTACAAACTAAAATTTTTATAAAATTACCCATTTCAATAATATTTCCACTCAGCTTTTGGAAAGTAGGATAAGATACTTCCAAAAAGGGTTGGCTTTCACCGGACGCCAGAGGCGGTTTGCTCCTGTTCTTTGCCTGC
>CAJUGZ010000335.1 GCA_910585855.1 uncultured Lachnospiraceae bacterium
ATCCTGCTTCTATGCAGGGTATGCAAAAAAAGGGGCGTGTTTAGCCCGAAGGATAAGAGAGAGATGGCTTTGTGGTTGGTAAAATCCTTCCTTACATCAATTATGCTTCGGCTGTTATGAGGGCGAATTGCGCCCCGGTTCGGACGGTTGGATGAACTGAAATCAGAAGCCGTAGACTTTCTTACCGTTTGGAGCGGAGCAGGCAAAGGACAGGAGCAAACCGCCTCTTGCGTCCGGTGAAAGCCAATCCTTTCCGCAGAATTTTATTTCGTTTTTGGCGTCCTCTGTCCAATTTTCTAAAATATAAATATAAATTCCCATACTCTATGTAAAAAAATAAAGTATGGGATCATAAAAAACGATCAAAATATGTTATATTTTTATTCAAATTACTGTTAGAACAGGAGATAATATTCTAAGTTCGTTTCTTTTTATTCACTTCTTTTTTAGAAGTAAGAGTTTCTTTATAATCTTCTAAATATGCTACCATTTCTTCCATTTCTGTAATCGCTTTTTGTGTATCTGATTCTTCTTTAAAAAGTGCTGCAATTAAAGCAGCTTTATTGATAATTTCAATTTCTTTTACATTTTCTTTCATCTGTAAAATAACAAACTCTTCTGATGAAACAGCAGGTGCAAAACTTCTAGATAAAACCGTACCACTGTAGACAATTCGATTGATTTTTACAAGTTCATGTTTTAAAAGTTTGCGCAAAACTGCCTGTACAGTATTCATAGTCAAATCAGGATGTTGATTAACAATTTCCAAAGCAGTCATGGAATCAGGTGCATCCCATAAAATTTGCATAATATCAATATCTCTTCCTGTAAATTTTTTTGAGCGCATGTGGGACTTCCTTTCTTCAAATTATAGTTGTATGTAAGCATCTAGTGTGATAGATGGGTTACATTTTGCTTTTCAACAATTCCTTTTGTTTGGATAACATAAGTTCGATTTCTTCGATTTCCTTTATGGTGTTTTCTGTATCGGTTTCATCTTCAAACAGTGCAGTAACAAAGGCTTTTTTATTGACAGTATCTATGTCTTTTACATTTTCCTTCATCTGTAGAATAACAAATTCTTCAGGTGAAATAACAGATGCAAAACTACGGGATAAAACGGTTCCGCTATAGACAATCCGATTGATTTTGATAAGACCTTCTTTTAAAAGTTTGCGAAGAACAGCCTGTACGGTATTCATTGTCAATTCAGGATGTTGTTTTACAATTTCCAAGGCGGTCATAGAATCAGATGCGTTCCACAGAATTTGTAGGATGTCTAAATCTCTTCCGGTGAATCTTCTTGAGTGCATATAGAACCCTCCTTTCTAATTCAGTATGATTGGGGGAGTTAAATACTGTGATAGAATCAGCATTTAACCTTTTTATGTACACGGACATTCATAGAAAATAAGAAGATTATCAGCAAAGCTGACGAGTGTCCGGTGCATGAGCAGGGAGAAAATCTTCCCTGTTTGGTTTACTCCATGGATCTATCATACATCAAAATAATTGAAAAAGCAACTAAAAACGTATAAATCTTGCTATGCCTGAAATGTAAGAAACTGTAAATAATTTAAAAAGTTGTCAGTGAAAAAATGAACATCAGTTCGTAATATATCAAATATTTAGTAGAATTAAAAAAAGAATTGTGGTATACTAAATTTGAAAAGGAAAGCGAGAGGAGGAAAAGCGATGAATGATGTATTTTTGAAAGATCGTGCGGCGAGGGATTGTGCAGATTTTGAAGGCTGCGGAAAGGGAAGTACAAGAGTTTTAAGTGAAGGGGAAATTAGAAAACAGAAATTAGAAGAAGTGAAATTTCCATTGTTGATTTTAATGTTTATGATAGGAACTTTTTTATTGACATTAAAACTTCATTCGGAAGAACTTCTATTTTGCTGGAAAGCAACAGCAGTTACCATTCCTTATACGCCGGGAGATTCAACTGTTCGTTTTGATGCGCCAAATGGAAATCGCTATGTGATCGATGTTTCTAAAGCCGGATGTAAAAAGGATCAAATTACATTATATTATAGGGGAGAGGACTATCAAGGGGCAGAAGTTATGACGGTTTGGTGGCTTTTTCCGGTTTGTTATTTGGTTAGTTTAGGAGTGGGAGGCGTGTTGGTACGAAATATTTATAAAACACTTCATAGTACCAGATATGCGACACAAAACAAGGGAAGTGGAAAATTTGAAGATTAGCAAAAGAATTTGATAGATAGAATAAAACTGTCATATAAAGGAGATATTATCTTTTATATGACAGTTTTGCTTTTTAATGCATTTTTGCAAGCCATTTTCCATTTCGGAATTTCCATAGAAAGAAGATGCTTCGAACTGTCCAGTCGATCGACATAGCAATCCAGACTCCTAAAGCACCTAATCCCATCCAACCACCAATCAAATAGCTTAATCCAATTCGACAAATCCACATAGAACAAATAGAAACAATCATAGTATATTTGGCGTTGTCTGTAGCACGAAGTGCATTTGGCAGGGCAAAAGAGGAAGGCCAGATTAAAATACAGGCAATGCCATGATAGAGGATAATACTTAAAGCAATAGATGAGGCTTCCTGAGATAAGCTGTAAAATTGAATAATAGCAGGAGCAGCAGCACAGGTTAAGAGTGAAATAACTGTAATGGAAAGGTAAGCCATTTTCATCAGACGTTTTACATAGTAAACTGTTTCTTCTCTTCTCTTTCCGCCATATGCCTGTCCTGTTACGGTAACAAGTGCCAATCCGATAGCAGCGGCAGGAATAACTTCAAAGGAAGCAACTGTGCTGGCAACTGCATTTGCAGCGATAGCAGCCGTTCCAAAGTCGGCAATTAAACT
Organism: uncultured Lachnospiraceae bacterium; assembly: GCA_910585855.1. Classification (GTDB taxonomy): domain Bacteria; phylum Bacillota; class Clostridia; order Lachnospirales; family Lachnospiraceae; genus MGBC114844. The sequence continues at coordinate 2,846 of CAJUGZ010000335.1, forward strand.
TTGGACTAGAATTTTTCCTAATTGGAAAATACTGTTTTCTAGTCCGGTTGGAATTCCTACTTTTAAAATATCACCAATAATTGAAAATTTCGGCATAAATCCAAGGGAGATATCTACATAAATTGTGTTTTTTTTATTTAAGATAATGATACACATAATGATTGCTGCTGTAATTCGGGAAATTAGGGTTGCTGTACCAACTCCTGCTACTCCCATTTGAAAAATATAGAGGAAAATAGAATTTCCTGCAATATTGATTAAATTCATACAAAGTGAAGTTTTCATGGAAATTTTTGAATTTCCCGTGGAACGGCACAGCGCAGCGCAGCCGTTGTAAATTCCTAAAAACGGATAGGACAGAGCAGATAAATAAAAATAAGTAACTGCACTTTCCATTACATTTTCTTCTACATGTCCAAAGATTAAGGAAAGAAGCGGTCGGTTAAAGAAAAGTGCAATCGCAGCAATCGCAGAGGACAGTACAGCAACAGATAACATCAGTTGATTGGCACTTAAACAGGCTTTTTCTGTTTTTTTCTGTCCCAGATAGTGAGCAGAAACGACAGAGCCTCCTGTAGCAAGAGCAGAGAATAGATTAATTAATAGGATATTGATGGTATCTACAAGTGAAATGCCGGATACAGCAGCTTCTCCAGAAGAAGAAATCATCATAATATCAACCATTCCTACAAATACAGATAAAAACTGCTCAATGATCAGAGGAATAATAAGCTGATAGAGAGCTTTTGTAGAGAAAAAAGGTTCTGAAGAGCCTTCCGGCAATGCAGCAGGTTTGAAATATCGAAAAGACATGGTTCCTCCTTGGCTTTTTAAATAGTTTATAAAATCAATAGTTTTATTATACTCGTAGATAGAAAAAAGGGAATGTCTTTTATTATCTTTTTTTAAAATAAAAATCGCATACCAATCAATGATTTCACACTTTTGTAAGTTTGTCTTGTTTCTATTTTTTATTTGGTTTTTGGAGATAGGATGTCGGCGGAAAGAGTTGGCTTTCACCGGACGCCAGAGGCGGTTTGCTCCTGCCCTTTGTCTGCTCCGCTCCAAACGGTAAGAAAGTCTACGGCTTCTGATTTTGGTTCATCCAACCGGACGAACCGGGGCGCAATTCGCCCTCATGGCAGCCGAAACG
>CAJUGZ010000336.1 GCA_910585855.1 uncultured Lachnospiraceae bacterium
GTACTAAGATGCAGAAGTCTTAGAACTTCTTGCTTTTTGGAAACCGGAACAGCAGGATGCCCACCGTTTTCGAATCTGGCGTCCTCTGACCAACACCCCTTATTTTATTCGAATTACCCCATTTGCATCCACCGTAGCATAAGCCCGATCGGTACTATTTACCGCTGCTGCCGCCGGATAATACTTCCCATTGCTTCCCCGCCAAATCGTAGTATTTTTCAAATCCGTAACCCGCTTTCCATCCTTTCCATAATAACAATATACTCTGCTTCCTTTTTGAGTAATATAGTGAACCTCTTCTGTTACCATCTCTCCATCCGAATTAAAATAATACTCCCGCTCCACAGTTTTTCCATCTGCTGCATATAAAGTCAATGCCCCCGTTGTCATTACTCCGTCTTTTGTACTTAAATAATAATAAGCCACACCGCTTTCTGCTGCCCCCGGAGCTACAACTACTTCATAGGCATAAGACTTTTCATTTCCAGTTCTCTTTAAAAATCCAGTTACCATCTCTCCTGTCGTACCAAGATAATACCACTTTCCATTTAATTTCTTCCACTGATTTTTCACATGTGCACCGTCTGTTCCAAAATAATGCCATTTCTCACTTCTGCGATCATCATCAATATCAACCCATCCTGTCATAATTGCACCGCTTGAAGAAAAGCAAAATTCATCTCCGTCCACTTCAGCAATTCCATATTTTCCATAGTGAGTTCCCGTTTCATTGGTATACATCACTCCTTCATTCCCCAGATAATACCATTTATTGTTGATATATCCCCAGCGGTTTTCATAAATAACGCCGTCTTCACGGCAGTAATACCAGTTCTTTGTATCCTTATCCTGACACCAGCCAGTTACCAGTCTGCCTCCTTTATCATAGATATAATCAAACATATTGTCCTGCTCATAGCGATAATCCGCATTATTTCGAAGGTGTGAACCAATGGCATCCGTTATCATTGTTCCATCTTCCAATACATAATACCAACTCTCTACTCCCTGTATCCATGCTGAAGAATACATCACACCAGAACTGCCAAAATAATACCACTGATTCTCTCGTGTATCAGAAGGGCTGTTTTGACGATACTTTACTTCTACCCAACCAGTTGCCATCTTTCCATCCGATCCTACATAATACCATTCGGCAGAAGTATCATCTGGTGCTTCTATTGCATAACGGTCATCATTATTAATAAAGCTGTTTGTCACCATCTCGCCGTCTTCTCCAAGATAATACCAGTCATTTCCTGACTTTGCCCAAACATTATAGACTTTGCTTCCATTTACATAATAATACCATCCATTTCCTCGATTATTTTCCTTTACCCAGCCATTTTGCGGCGCTGCTTTGCAAAATCCGATTGTTCCCATCATACACAACATAGAAACAACAATCGCTCTCTGTACTTTTCCTCTTTTTGTCATCTTTTTCATAGCTTTTACCTATCCTTTCCCATAACTTTTTTATCTGGTCTTTTTCTTTGTTCCATTTGGCAATTCTTCTGATTTTGCTTCCTTGGAAACCTTCTAGTAGCAGTATAGCAAGTATTTTTTCTAAAATCCACTCTTTTTATCTAATTATCAGTTATCTCTTAAAATGTCACCAATTTTTTCAAATTAAACAAAAAAATTACGATTTTATCTATTTTCTTTCTTTTTTATTTCACTGCTTTAAAATTTTGTAAGGTTTTTGTATTATCCTGTTTCTTGACCTTATAGTTACTTTATAGTTTAGACTTTAACTATCAGAAATGAAATAGAAAGGGGTTTTACTATGACCGCATATTGTACAAAATACGAGATTATTCAAAAATACTGCAATCATGAATATTCCAGAAAGGAGGCAGCAGTGCTGCTTGGACTTTCGGAAAGACAAATTTCACGTTTAAAACTTCAATATCAGCAAGGCAGCCTTCTTCCTGTATCTGTGCGGGAAACAGCAAATGCCAAAATGCATCAGACTATTGTTGAAAAGAAATCTCTTCCACCTTATCAGGATATGAATATATCCCGTTACAAGCAGGCACTAAAGGACGATTTCTCTATAGAAATTTCCTACTCTGCCCTTTATAATATATTAAAAGAACATCAAATTGAAAGTCCGCTAAAACAAAATAAAAATCTGCGTGCCCCGGAAATCCGCAGCCGAGAAGCTTCAGCCGGTGCTTTAGTTCATGTCCTTTCTGTTCCAACAGAAAATAACAGTTTTCATCTGTTTTTAATGGATGACGCAACCGGTAAGCTGCTCTCTTACCGCTTGTCCTCCCGTCCAAACGGCTTCTCCTATTTTGCTCTGCTCTGTAACGGATTTTCTAAAAATGGCCTGCCAGTTCGGCTGCATTTTCATCTGCTGCCGGACATCCATACCGATGACTTTTCAAAAACCATGAAAGAAGCCATAGAGATGCTTTCCATTACCTATGAAGAGTCCACTGCTCATACCAAAAACCTAAGAAGAGATTATCTAATACATACTTTAACACAATACCTTATAAAAGCAGATAAAAACTCTGCTCGATTTCTAGTAGAATTTAATAAAAAATATGCTCTTCGTGCCGCTCAAAGTTCCAGCTTTAAAACAGCCCCAAATGATGCTGCCCTAAAACTGGCTCTTTCCTACCACCGCCCATGGTATATGAATAACAGTGGTAGCTTCTATATCAACAAAAAAAATTATGTGATTCAGCATGACCTTCTTTCCGTTCCGCCTGCCGGAAGTTTTATGATGCTGCATATTCACAATCCATCTGTTATCTATGCCGTATACCGCTCCAAGCTTTATCTTGCATCCTCAGAACAGGTATCATAAACAAATGGAGGTCGTCATGGAACACTATTATTCAATCAGCCAAATATCCAAACTAATGAATTTATCCCCGCAGACACTGCGTTTCTACGAAGCAGAGGGACTCATTCATCCAAAAAAAGCCGCCAACGGCTATCGCCAATATACAATGGAAAATATCAGAGAAATTCAAGATATCATCTACTACCGAAATGTAGATATGAGTTTAGAGGAAATCCGAACCATTTTCTTTCATACGGATCTTTCTGCATGGGAAAATATTCTAAAAGAAAAAATAAAAGAAGAACAAGAAAAAATCCTGCGCCATAAATCCTATTTAAACCGATTGGAACTTTTTGCCCAATCCATGATGCAGAGTGCGCCGCTTGACACCCCAATTATCCGCAGCGATCTAACCTTTTATATCTTATATCAATCCGTATGGCCAATCCCAACTGACCATATGGATTCCTATTTGATCCACAATATTCCGCTGGCATGGACCCATGAAGTCTTTGAAAACGGACCAGATTCCAACGGATATCTGCCAGAACCAAACCAGTTTCTGCGCACGGTAGAAGCAGACACCATAGAAAATTATCCTTCCGACGAACAACACCCTATTTCTGCCATTGAACTAAAAAAATGCGTCAGTCTGCTTCTGCCCTCCCCCATCAGAAGCGCAAAAGGCTTAAACCTCTGCTCCCTGCTAGATTGGTGTAAAAAACACCACATTCATCTGCAGACCACAATGTATTCCCGCTATCTGTTTAACGCTACAGAAAACGGAAATAATCTTTACTATATGGAACTCCTCTGTCCCATTACTAACTAAAGAGGACGCCGAAAGCCCACGGGAGTGCTATTCCGAGCCCGCTTGCGCTTAGCATTTCTTATTTTCATAGCGGACACATAAGGCACTAAAATACAGCAATACCGCACCTAAGTGCCGACGGGAAATGATGACCCTGCATAGCACTCCCTTGGGCTTTCGGCTGTATACTCCAGACCGAAAAAAATAATACGAAACAGGCTCTTAGAAATGTTTGGATATCATTCCTTTTTTGTTTTTCCCGGAGTCAAGAAACAGCCAGATGCGAACCCCCTAGGCAGACTGCAGTGACTTTGGAAAAA
>CAJUGZ010000337.1 GCA_910585855.1 uncultured Lachnospiraceae bacterium
TTCCGGGCCCGCTTGCGCTTAGCATTTCCTCGTAGCGGACACATAAGGTGCTAAAGTACAGCACCTAAGTGCCGACGGGAAATGATGACCCTGCATAGACCTTCCTTCCGCTTTCAGCTAGGACTGCCAGCCGTAAGATGATGTTGTTGTATAAGGATGTTGGTATTTTTTCCAAGAAAAACTATTTTTTGTTATGGGAGGTTTTGTAAAGAAATTAGGTTTGTGGTTTGAATTGAAATCTAAGAGATGGAGATTTTTTGCTGTGATGTGCGAAAGGAGGAGCAATGGATTGGTTAGAAGAGGTACAGACAGCATTTGCGGATAAAGAGTATATGCAGCGGAGTATGTTATTTTTTGAAAGAGAAGGAATTTTAGAAGGAGGAAATAAGGAACAGTGGGAGAAATTTTTTAAGAAGGTACAGCTTTGGGGAAAGACTTATTTAGAGAGGAAGGATGCATTTAAACTATATGGAGTTAATGGCTGGTTTTTGAATTTGACTTTTTGGGTGATGCATTATCCAAAAGATAGTCCGCAGGAAATAGAAGATTATTTTTATAGGATTAAGGCAGTTTATTTGTTCTATCCAAAAGAGAATGAGTTTGAGGATTTTTATGAAATATTTGATTTTGTAAAGGATATACAGAATTTTTGGAGTTGGCAGGATGAGGAAAATATGGAAATTTTTTTAGATACTGAGTGGAGAGAGAAGATAGAACGATTGTTTCAGCAGTCTTGGGAAAGATTTCAAGATTGTGAAGAAGATAAGGATTTTATAGAAGGAATAAAACCACAGTATGCAAAATTTCAACGTTATTTTTTGGACTTTAAAAAAGAAGTAAAAGATTGTGATATGGTGTGTGTAAATATAACGGATGATTATGCTTTTTGGTATTTTGTAAAGAGTGCAGAGCGATTTTATCTGATTCGGGTAACAGAAACGATATAAGGGAGCAGTTATGTATGGAGCAGTGCTGGGAGATATTATTGGTTCGGTTTATGAACTGCGTAATGTAAAAACAGAACAGTTTTTGTTATTTCCTGTTGGAAGTACTTTTACAGATGATACGGTATTGTCGGTGGCAGTGGCAGAGAAGATACTGCGGGAAAAAACAATGTCGATTGGTTCGAAAGAGGGGTATGCATTTTGGTATAAGCAGTATTATCGCCGTTATCCCGATGCTGGTTATGGGCAGATGTTTTTGAATTGGGCGTTGGAGAAGGAATTTTTGGTGCAGAGAAGTTTTGGAAATGGAGCAGCTATGCGTGTCAGTGCGATTGGATTTGCCTATGATTCGATGGAAAAGGTTTTAAAAGAAGTAAAAAGTAGCTGTTATTATACCCATCATCATCGGGAAGCACTTTATGGGGCGCAGGCAGTAGCAGCGGCGGTTTTTATGGCAAGAGAAGGCTGCAGAAAGGAAGAAATTCGAGATTATATAAGGAAGAAGTTTCACTATCCACTGAAAGATTCGTTGAAAGAAATTCGGGAACAGTATGTATTTGACAGCCGGGCTTCTTATTCTGTTCCGCCTGCATTAGAGGCTTTTTTGGAGTCAGATTCCTATGAAGATGCGGTTCGAAAAGCGATATCGATTGGCGGGGACAGTGATACGATTGCCTGTATGACCGGAGGGATTGCACAGGCATTTTATAAAAAGATACCGGAAGAGATTTTTCTTCGTGGAATGGGATATTTAGACAGCGGACTTCGAAAGGTACTGAAGGAATTTGAGGAAGCTTATCAAATTGAGCGGTAGAAGGAGAAGAAAATAAAGATAAAAAGGTAGTAGGTGAGAAATAAAATGATTTTATACAGACCTGTCGGTGAAAGGGAAAAACAGTTGATAGAGGAGAGCGGATTTTTGAAATTTCCGCCCCGTCTGCCTTGGCAGCCAATTTTTTATCCTGTAAAAACAAAGCAATATGCAGAAGAAATTGCCAGTCGGTGGAATACAAAGGATGAGCAGTCAGGTTACATGGGTTATGTAACAAGATTTGAGATAGAAGATGCCTATATTGAAACATTTCCGGTTCAGACAGTGGGTTTGTCCTATCATCAGGAGTATTGGATACCTTCTGAAGAATTGGAAGAGTTTCATAGGCATATGATAGGAACAATAGAAATAATAGAGGAGTTTACCGGAAATTAGGAATCAGTTCGAAAGAGGATGTGAGTAAAATGCAAAATGTAAAAAAATTAAATGTAAGAAAACTGAAAAGGATTATTTATGGAAGAACGATGGTGGTGGTGCTGCTTTTGCTGATTCAGTTTTTGATTTTATTGGATGTGTTTGTTTGGCTGCAAAAATATACATTTTTGTTTTATGGCGGATTTTCCTTGATTTCTGCAATCGTGCTGATCTATATTTTAAATGAAAAAACAGACCCTAGTTTTCAGATTAGCTGGCTGATTCCTGTACTGCTGATTCCAATTTTTGGTTCTTTGTTTTATCTGTTTGTACAGTTTCAGTTTGGAACAAAGATGATAAACGGAAAGCTGTGTCAAAATATTCGTGAAACAGCGGATTATATGAAGCAAGATAAAGAAGTATATAACCGTCTGAAAGAAGAAGATCAGGAACTTCCCCGTTTGATTCATTATATGAACCAGTACGCCGGATATCCGATTCATCAAAATACAAAAGTAAAATTCTTTCCTCTGGGAGAAGATAAATTTGAGGAAATGAAAGTGCAGCTTAGAAAAGCGAAAAAATTTATTTTTATGGAGTATTTTATTATTGAGCATGGTGTAATGTTTGATACTATTATGGATATTTTAGAGGAAAAGGCAAAGGAAGGCGTGGAAGTGCGTTTTATGTATGATGGTATGTGTACGCTGGCTTTGATGCCGTATCATTATCCAAAGGAGGTTGAACAAAAAGGGATTCAGTGTAAAATGTTTTCTCCTGTAAAGCCGCTGCTTTCCACCCATCAAAATAACCGGGATCATAGAAAGATTTTAATTGTTGACGGAGAAGTGGCATTTACCGGCGGTGTAAATTTAGCGGATGAATATATCAATCAAAAGAAGCGGTTTGGACACTGGAAAGATACCGCAATTATGCTGACTGGAGAAGCAGTTAATAATTTTACTATTATGTTTTTACAGATGTGGAATTTGGATACACATATAAAAGAGGACTATGAAAAGTATTTGATTTCTTATAGTAAAAAAGCAGAAAAAGAGCTTGGATTTGTACTTCCTTATGGAGATAGTCCGCTTGATAAGGAAAATGTAGGAGAACAGGTTTATTTGGATATTTTGCAACATGCAAAACAAAATGTACATATTATGACACCTTATTTAATTTTGGACAATCGAATGGTAAATGCTTTAAAGTATGCGGCAAAGAGCGGAGTGGAGGTAATTATTATTATGCCTCATATTCCAGATAAAAAATATGCTTATCTGCTGGCAAGAAGTTATTATGAGGAACTTTTGGAAGCAGGAGTGGAAATTTTTGAGTATACGCCGGGATTTGTCCATGCGAAAGAGTTTATCAGTGATGGGGAGAAGGCGGTTGTGGGAACAATTAATTTGGATTTCCGCAGTTTGTATCTGCATTTTGAATGTGCCGCTTTTATGTATAAAAATCCGGTAATTCAGGATATTGAAGAAGATTATCAAAATACTTTAAAGAAGTGTCAGAAAATTACATTAGAAGATTGTAAAAAATATGGATTTTTAAAACGGTATATTGGAAGGATTCTACGGATTGTAGCGCCATTGATGTAGAGGGGGGTGGCTGGGGGAGGACGCCGAAAGCCAAAGGGAGTGCTATTCCGGGCCCGCTTGCGCTTAGCATT
>CAJUGZ010000338.1 GCA_910585855.1 uncultured Lachnospiraceae bacterium
TCACATCCTGCTTCTATGCAGGGTGTGAAAAAAAAGGGGCGTGTTTAGCCCGGAGCATAGGAAAGAAACTGTCTTACGGTTGGTAAAATCCTTTCTTACACCAATTACGTTTCGGTTGTAATAAGGGCGAATTGCGCCCCGGTCTGTCCGGCTGGATAAAGGAAAAGGCAGAAGTCTTAGAACTTCTTGCTTTTTGGAAACCAGAACAGCAGGATGCCCACCGTTTTCGAATCTGGCGTCCTCCCTCCAAAAGAAATATATCCAAACCCAATCTGTTTTTTATTTTCACCAAAAACAAAAAGACTTTATAAATCGATGATCTATAAAGTCTTTTCTATACACAAACACTCATAAGAAAATTGTCAGCAAAACTAACTGCCCAATACACAAATAGGAGGAAAAACTTCCCCCCTACTCGCTTACAACGCCCCTGCCAAGAATGCCGCAGGCCGGACTTGAACCGGCACGAGGTCGCCCCCGCTAGATTTTGAGTCTAGTGCGTCTGCCATTCCGCCACTGCGGCAATCGCTCATTGCTTTGTTAGCATATCATAGGAATCGTTTCTTGTCAACTATTTTTTCAAAAAAATTTTCTTTTTTTAATTTCCTCATCCCAGATTCGACCTTTGAAAACACACATCCGCAATAATTCTGCCGATACAGCCCATACTCCCGTGAAAGTTCAATCGAACGCTGATACCCGTTTTTCTTCTTAAAATCAGAAAAAAGATAAGAAACGCCATACTCCTGTGCCAACGCTTTTCCAATCTGATTCAGTTTTTCCGCATTTTTCAAAGGACTAATACTCAAAGTAGTAGTAAAATAATCAAAACCCCCCTTTTTCGCCAAAACCGCTGCCTCCCGAAGCCGAAGCTCATAACAACGAAAACATCTCTCTCCCCCTTCCTTCTCCCCCTCATACCCTTTTACCGCATCCAAAAAACGTTCCGGTCTATACTCTCCCTCCAAAAAATGCACCGGATTCGAAAAAGGCATCGCTGCAATCAAACGCTTCTCCTCTTCCACCCGATAGTGATATTCCGCTTCAGGAGAAATATTCGGATTAAAATAAAAAACCGTAATCTCAAAATACTCCGATAAATACTCTAACACATAACTAGAACAAGGCGCACAGCAGCTATGCAAAAGCAAACGTTTCCTAGCACCATGTTCTTCCTGTATAGAAATCTCCCTCAAAATCCGCTCCAATACCCGCTGATAATTTTCAGACATTTCAACCCTCCTCCTTCCCAAATTCCACACCTCATAAAATATAACTATGTACTTACTTTTTATTCTTCTAAAGAGGACACCAAGATTTTCCCTACCATAACTACAATATCCAGCTAGAAGTCACAACTGAACTCGGAATAACCCCACCTTCCGAGTTCAGTATCCCCTTCTAGGAAATCCCATAGATTTTTTGATATTTTTCTTTTAAATATTCAATAAAATAATCTGGGTTAAATTCTTCTCCGGTAGCATCCAGCAAAATTTCCCGAGCCTCCTTCAAAGCCCCATACCGATGCACTGTCCGATGCAGAAAATCTCGAATCGCCCCGATATTTCCAGCCGAAAGCTCTGCCTCCACATCCATCTCTTTTTTCATCCGTGCATAAATCTGAGCCGCAAAAGCATTCCCAAGTGCATAAGAAGGAAAATATCCAATATCCCCCATAGACCAATGTACATCCTGCAAAATTCCAACTGCATCATTTTCTGGCGTCACTCCAAGATACTCCTGATACTTTTCATTCCAAATTTTAGGCAGTTCTTCTGCCGAAACTTCCTCGTTTATCATCATCTTTTCTATCTCATACCGCACCATAATATGCAGACAATAAGTCAGCTCATCTGCTTCCGTCCGAATCTCATCCGCTTTCACTCGATTGATTGCTGCTACAAACTGATCCAAAGAAACCTCTCCTAACTGCTCTGGAAAAGTTTCCACCAGCTTTTTATAAATCGGTATCCAAAAAGCCCGGCTTCGCCCAATTATATTTTCCATAAACCGTGACTGTGACTCATGAATCCCGCAGGAAGCCCCTTCTCCTAATACCGTCTGTGTATAGCAGTCCTCTATCCCCTGTTCATAAATCGCATGTCCGCTTTCATGAATCGTAGAAAAAATTGCACTGGCAAGCTGGTTCTTGTAATAATGCGTTGTAATCCGCACATCATGATTATGCCATGAAGTAGTAAAAGGATGTGCACTCTCTGCCATTACTCCCCGATTCCAATCAAATCCGACATACTCTGCCAGAAACCGATTAAACTCTTTTTGCTTTTCCACATCATACTCCAAATACAAAAATGAATCATCAATCGGTGGCTGCTGCTGAATCTTTCGAAGCAAAGGAATAATCTCCTTCTTTAATTTCTCAAAAAAAGAATCTAACACTTCAACAGGAAAAGCCTCTTCATAATCATCCAAAAGCACATCATATCCCTCTTGCCCGTCAGATGCCCCATATGCAGCAAATTTCTTGCCATATGCAATCATCTTCTCCAAATAAGGAGCAAAAATCGAAAAATCCTGCTCTTTTTTCGCTTCCTCCCATGCCTTCTGTGATCGAGCCTTTAACTCCGCATAAGCCCGTTTCTCCTCCTTCGGAATGGCTTCATTCTTTCGAAACTGCTTTCGAACCTTTCGAAAAATTGCCTGCTCTGTCGAATCCATTGTTTTATCCGTTTCTAACTCTTCTAAAATCTTTTTCACCTGTGGATTCATCAGACAGACAAAATCCTCCTGCGACAAAATACCAATCACCTTTGCTGTATACTCTCCTGCCTCTTTTGGCGCAAGCGTCGCATCATCCCAGTCTAACAAAGCAAGCGCCGTCTGCAGTGCCATATGCTTTTCCAAATAAGGTACTAACCGTTCAAAAATCTGACTCATAACAAACTCCCTTCTCCATTCAGCAAATTACCGGAAAACAGCCTTTCCATATACTGCCTTCCGGTGTCCTGCACAAAATAATCCCTGCTGATATAATATACTGCTAAAAGTATTTCTTACTTCCCCAAAGATTATTCCTCTTTAAATCCAAATATTCATTATATGCCTTTTCCAAAATCTGCTTTTCATTCGAAAACTTTAATAAGTGGTAAGCTTCATGAAACTTATAATAACCAGAATCCATGAAAAACTCTTCCCGCTGTGGTTTGCTGTAATAGCTGTCTGACATCATCAAATACCAATGAACATCCTTTTCCACCATATCAGCAGGAGTTGCAAACGTATATTGGCTTTTTCCTACATATTTAATAATATTTCCCTTAACACCTGATTCCTCCAATACTTCACGCAATGCCGTTTCCTTATACTCCTCTCCAGCCTCTACAGTCCCTTTCGGTAATACCCATCCCTCATATTTATTCTTATAATTTTTATATAAGAGTAAAATCTTACCTCGAAAAATAACCACACCGCCACAGCTCGTTGCTTCTATCATTGCAATTCCTCCTGTCCTTTGGTGTGCACCAAAACTAGGATAAGTATACCTCAGTTGTCAGAATTATGCAAGTAAATACAAAATTTAATTAGACTTTTGAAGAAAAGATGCGGAAAAAGAGATTTCTTTCACCGGACACCAAAGATAATTTGCTTTCACCGGACGCCAGAAGCGGGGGGCTCCTTTCCTCTGGCTGTTGATTAGCTCAAGGCAGAAAGATAAGATTTTTTTCGTTCCGGGGTCAGAAAACAGCCAGATTCGAAAACGGTGAACCGCCTGCAGTGACTTTGGAGAAAAGTTAG
>CAJUGZ010000339.1 GCA_910585855.1 uncultured Lachnospiraceae bacterium
ACACCCTGCATGGAAGCAGGATGTGAAAAAAATCTTAGTTTTTTGAGCAGAAGTCTAAAAACTTCTAACTTTTTTCCAAAGTCACTGCAGTCTGCCTGCCGTTTTCGAATCTGGCTGTTTCTTGGCTTTGGAACAAAAAAAGAACGAACAGCAAAAAAATCACTTTAAAACTATCATGGAAATGGGTAATAAAAAATTACTTTCATTAATCTCTCCTCCTCATTCCTTCAAAATTTTATATATTATAAAGATATATATAGATTACAAAGACATAGAATAATATTAGTCAACCTCGCAAATACCTCGTAATTTTTTTTGCGAAGTACCTATTCCACCATTTCATAAATAGAATCCTTTCGGTTGCCGTAGGCGGAAACCCACTTCCTTTGTAAAAAATGGATTTATAGTGGATTTTATGTTTTTTATAAGTTCCATATATTTCTATTATCCTTTCCTCCTTTTTTTCACTATTACAAATGTTTCAATTTTACATTTATCTCCTGCAATCCTTGTTTTTATTTTAAGTTTTTTTTTGATATATCTTTGTCAATCATCATTTTCTATAATGGCTTATAATTTACTTTTATTTGCTCTTTTTTATTGATGTTCTCTCCATATTTCAATCAAATTCATATAATTCTATCACATTATATTTGATTTTTCAATTTTTCTGTGGCTTTTTGGTTGGCCTTTGGCGTCCTCTAAGGAAAAGAGGGGATTTTGCCGAAATAGAAAATGGGGGAAATTAGGAAGAATAGGGTTTATTTTTTATAAATGATAGGAAGGGTTGAATGGTATGCAGATTAATGTAATGGGTATGTTGGATAGATTGTTTACTCCAAATACAGCGACAAAGCAGGCAAGTACTTTGGGGAAGGAAACGGCTTCAAAGGCGGTACAGGATACTGCAGAGATTGGAAAAAGACAGGATGCGTTGTTGGATTGGACGAAAGAGGAGAAAAAAAAGGCAGGAATTTATGAAGGGGAAACTCCGGCGGAAAATGAATTTGCCAGTCAGCTTGCGGCGATAAAGCAGCAGCTTGATACTATGATTAATCAGATGTCAGGGGATGATTATGCCGCAATGCATGCGGACGGAGTTTGTATTACCAGCAGTGACATGGAGAGGCTGGTTACAGTGGTAGAGGAGATAAAGATTCGTCTGGCAGCTTATTGTGAGGATTATCGCCCAGTGGGTGGAGTGGATACAAAGGATTTGGAGAGTGTTTTAGGGAGTGCGGGATTGGCAGCGGCTGTATCAAGGAAGTTAGAACAGTATGATTTGCCGGTGACGGATGAGAATGTATCTGAGATTTCGGAGGCGATGCAGAGGAATCAGTCTTTGACTAAGATCACACGGGAGCAGGCGGCTTATTTGGCGGAGAATCATTTGGATCTTACGATTGAGAATGTCTATCGTGTACAGCATAGTGGGGTAGCGAAGACAGAGGCAGTACAGCCTTTATCAGAGGCAGATTGGCAGCAGTTAAAGGGGCAGGCAGAGCAGGTTATTTTAAATAGTGGGGCGGAGGTAACGGAAGAGAATCTGGAAACTGCCAGATGGATGATAGAGCATCAAGTGGCATTGGATGAAAGTAATTTTACGGCTGTTTTTGCTTATACCGGGCTAGAAGGGCTGGCAGAAGGAGAGCAGTTGGATGCGATTCTTGCGGCGATGGCAAATGGGAAAGGGGCGCAGCAGACTAGTTTATTGGGGGAGAAGTATGGAGCAGAGGCAGCAAAAGAGGTATTGGAGGAAGTAGAGGAGTATGTAGAGAAACAGTATCCAAAGGAGGATCAGAGTATTCAGGCAATTACGGCTCGTCGTCAGTTGGAAGAGATTCGGCTGATGATGACAGCAGAGGCGGGGATTCAGCTTTTAAAGAAGGGGGTAGAAATTTCTACTGAAAATTTGGAACAGCTTGTAGAGGAATTGAAAAGGCAGGAAGAGGCGTATTATCAGAAGTTATATGCTTCAGAAAATTTGGAGTGGGATAAAGCGGAAGCAGATTTGGTAAAGCAGACAGAACAGTGCAGACAGGAATTGGCGCAGATGCCAAGTTATTTGTCTGGTGCAGTGATGATAGCTTCAGCAGCAGAGGAAGAACCGATTACTATGCAGAGTTCTTTGGAAGCGGGGCGTCAGCAGAAGGCAGCAATGGAAGCAGCCGGAGAGAAGTATGAAACACTGATGACAAAGCCAAATCAGGAGTATGGGGACAGTATGCAAAAGGCATTTCGCAATGTGGATGCATTGTTGGAAGATATGGGAGAGGAATTAAATGAACAGAACAGACGCTGTGTCCGTATTTTAGCTTATAACCAGATGGCACTTACCAGAGCAAATATCAGTCAGATTCGGGCTTTGGACGGGGAATATCAGTATTTGCTTTCGAATCTGACACCTAGGGTTGCCCTGCATATGATACAGAAGAGAAAAAATCCTCTCAATATGGAAATTCATGAGTTAAATGATCAGATTGAGGAGATTAAGCAGGAAATTGGACCTTCTAAGGATGAAAAATATAGTGAATTTTTATGGAAATTAGAACAAAAAGACGGAATTTCAGAGGAAGAGCGTGCGGCTTATATTGGGGTATATCGTCTGCTGAGTACGATTAACCGACAGGATAGTGCAGCGATTGGAGCATTGGTATCGCAGGGATCAGAGGTAACTTTGGAGCATCTTTTATCTGCTGCCAGAAGCAGAAAGGCTCGAAATATGGATGTTAAGATAGAAGAGTCTTTTGGGATGGCGCAGAGTGTTTTTCAGGAAAATAGTATTACAGAACAACTGAAACTTTTTTATGAGGACTCAAAGGAGGATAATAAGAATTATCAGCAGCAGATGGCGGAGAACTTAAAGGCAATGCGGGCGGATAAAAAGGCGCAGCAGATTTTGGCAGAAAGCGGGCAGACAATTAGTCCAGATCAGTTAAAGGCGGCTGGTGTTCTTGCCGGGCAGACAGATACAGAGATTAAAAAGTATTGGGAACGGCAGAGGCGGCAGGAGCGGTTAGAGGAATTTTTGCAGCATATGACGGGAAAGGCAGATTTAGAAGAGGTATACCAAGAGGCAGAAGCAGAATTGGCAGAGGTGCTTCAAGCGGAATGTACAGAGGGAGTATCTTCTTATCCAGGGTTAGAAGAACTTCGTTTGTATTATCATACAGCGCAGCTTATGACAAATTTGGCAAAGCAGGAAGAATATCATATTCCTTTGGAGTATCAGGGAGAAATTACGGATGTGCATTTAAAGGTGGTACATAAAACAGAGGAGAGTGGGAAGGTTTCAATAGAAACGAAGTTTTCTGGATTAGGGAAGATTACGGCAGAATTTTCGGTTTATGGAGATAAGGTCAGCGGATTTTTATTTGGAGAATCGGTGAAGGCAGCAGAAGTATTGAAAGGACAGATAGGGGCAATGGAGCAGGCTTTTCAGGAGATTGGGCTGCAGACCGAGCAAATCAGTTGTCAAAATAGCAGAGAATTGCCTTTGATAAGTTCAAAATCGGAGGGAGATGCTTCAGTGGAAAATGGAGTGTTATATGATTTGGCGAAGACGTTTTTAGTTTTGTTGAAAAAGGTGGAAGGGTAAGAAAATAATATTTTTTGACAAGGGGGACGCCGAAAGCCGAAGGGAGTGCTATTCCGAGTCCGCTTTCGCTTAGCATTTCTTATTTTCATAGCGGACACATAAGGCACGAAAACACAGCAAGACCGTGCCTAAGTG
>CAJUGZ010000340.1 GCA_910585855.1 uncultured Lachnospiraceae bacterium
GATGCAGAAGTCTTAGAACTTCTTACTTTTTGGAAACCGGAACAGCAGGATGCCTAGGGGGTTCGCATCTGGCGTCCTCCCCTCCAAAAAATATAAGATATCATTGATACTTCTTAATCAAAATACTGGCATTATGCCCTCCAAATCCCAGTGAATTACTCATTGCATATTGAAACTCTCCTCGAATCCCTCCAGAAGTAATATAATCCAAATCGCACTCTTCATCCTTTACCTGATATCCAACCGTAGGATGAAGATATCCTTCCTCCAAACTTTTTACACAAGTAATCAATTCAACCGCTCCGGCTGCTCCCAGCAAATGTCCAATCATAGACTTTGTAGAACTAATCTTTACCTTTGCAGCACTCTCTCCAAATGCCTTTTTTACTGCCATTGTTTCAAATAAATCATTGTGATGTGTACTTGTTCCATGTGCATTGATATAGTCGATCTGGTTGGGTTCTACTTTTGCTTCACGCATCGCAAATTCCATTGCTTTTGCTGCCCCCGCCCCGTCCTCTGCCGGTGAAGTAATATGAAATGCATCCGAAGTAGCTCCATACCCCACCACTTCTGCCAAAATAGGCACATCCCGTTTTAATGCATGTTCCAATTCTTCTAATACTACAATTCCTGCTCCTTCTCCCATTACAAATCCATTTCGATCCTTATCAAAAGGAATGGATGCCCGCAGCGGATTCTCTGAAAAAGAAAGTGCCGTCAACGCCGAAAATCCGGCAATTCCCAAAGGCGTTACCGCACTTTCTGTTCCTCCGGCAACCATTACATCTGCATCATTGCACTGAATTGTCCGATAGGCTTCTCCGATAGAATGTGTTCCGGTTGCACACGCCGTTACTACATTGATACTTTTTCCTTTTAGCCCAAACTGAATCGAAACGTTTCCTGCTGCCATATTGGTAATCATCAAAGGTACTAAAAGGGGATTAATTCGCCCAGATCCTTTTTCTAAAAGACGCTGTTCTTCCTTTTCCATTACTCCGATACTTCCGATTCCAGATCCAACGGATGTGCCAACTCGATAGGGATCTTCTTTTTCTATGCAAAGCCCTGCCTGTTCGATTGCCTCTTTTGCGGCGGCAACGGCATATTGACTAAACAGCTCCATTCGACGTGCTGCCTTACTGTCCATATAATTTTTTGGTTCAAATTCTTTTACTTCTGCAGCAAGTTTTGCTTTATAGCTGCCAGCATCAAATTTTGTAATTTGAGCAATTCCTACTTTATTTGATAAAATCCCTTTCCAAAACTCCTCCACAGTATTTCCAATCGGTGTAACAGCCCCCATTCCTGTTATCACTACACGCCTTCCCATTCGATCCGTTCTCCCTTCTCTGTTTTTTCTGCTGTCTGCAGTTTTTTATTTTTTTACATTGCCATTCCGCCGTCTACCGAAATCACCTGTCCTGTAATATAACGAGCCATATCCGAAGCCAAAAAAGCCACTGTCCATGCAATATCCTTCGTACTGCCAAACTGCCCCATAGGAATCCTCTCTAAAATATCTTTTTGAATCTTATCCGAAAGTTTTGCTGTCATATCAGTATCAATAAATCCCGGTGCTACAGCATTTACCGTAATCCCTCGGGAAGCAAACTCTCTGGCTGCCGATTTGGTAAGCCCAATCACTCCTGCCTTTGAAGCACAATAATTTGCCTGACCGGCATTTCCCAAAATACCAGATACCGAAGAAAGATTGATAATCCGTCCGCTTCTCTGTTTTAACATCTGCTTTGAAACTGCCTGAATACAATAAAATGTACCTTTTAAATTGGTATCCAATACGGCATCAAACTCTTCCTCACTCATACGCATCAAAAGATTATCCTTTGTAATTCCGGCATTATTTACTAAAATATCGAATCTGCCAAATTCCTGTATTCCCTGTTCTGTCATCTGCTTTACGGCTTTTAAATCCGTTACATCACAGGAGCAGAGCAAAACCTTTCTTCCAAGTCTTTGTATTTCATCTTGAGTTTCTTCTATATCTGCTTTTAAACTGCGGTAATTTAAAATAATATCTGCACCATACTCAGCCAGTGTCAATGCAATCTGCCTTCCGATTCCCTTTCCTGCACCTGTTACCAAAGCGGTTTTTCCCTCCAAAGTCAGATTCATCTTTGCTCACTCCTTCTCATCTCTTCTAATTCCTGAATACTTCCAATATGAAATACAGAAGCCTTGCGGTCAATCTTCTTTACAAATCCACTCAATGTCTTTCCCGGTCCGATTTCTATAAATCGCTGTGTACCATCTACTATCATCTGTTCCACACTCTGCTGCCAGCGAACCGACTCGCTGACCTGCCGCTTTAGCAAATCTTTAATCTTTTCTTTTTCTGTAATATATTCCGCCGTAACATTAGTTACATAAGGAATGAAATAATCTGAAAATTCCACCGGTTCTAGTACTTCTTTCAGTCCTTCTCCCGCCTGTACAAGCAGCTTGGAATGAAACGGTCCACTTACATTTAAAAAAATACAGCGTTTTGCTCCGGCTGCCTTTAACTTTTCTGCCGCCTCTTCCACTGCTTTTGCTCTTCCAGAAATTACAATCTGTCCGGGACAATTATAATTTGCAATCTGCACACCGTCCAAAGAAGAAAGCTGCTCTTCTATTACTTTTGTTTCCAATCCAAGGATAGCTGCCATCTTACCCTCTCCAATCGGAACAGCCTCTTGCATCAAAATCCCTCTTTGCCGCACCACCCGTACCGCATCTTCAAACTTCATTGCACCACAGGCAACCAATGCACTATATTCTCCTAAACTCAATCCTGCACAGACATCCGCCTCTAACCCTTCTTTTTGCCAAACCCGCAGCATAGCAACCGAAGTTGTCAAAATTGCTGCCTGTGTAAACTCTGTAATATGAATCTTTTCGTTTTCTTCAAAACAAATCTTTTTTAAATCCAGCCCAATCAAATCCGAAGCTTCTTCATAGACTGCCCGGCTTTCTGAGAAATTTTCATAAAAATCCTTTCCCATCCCGGCAAACTGCGCTCCCTGACCGGGAAATAAAAATGCTGTCTTTCCCATATTTTCCGTATTATTCCTCTATCCCTTTCTCTTTTAAATAGTCCATCATATCCTGTACTGTTACAATCCGATCCAAATCTTCAGCCGGAATCTCTACGGAATATTCGTCTTCCAATGCCATTACCAATTCATATAAATCCAAAGAATCCGCTCCCAAATCCTCCTTTAAATTCGTCTGTTCTGTGATCTCCTCTGCTTTGATCTCTAATTGTTCCACTATAATTTCTTTTATTTTTTCAAGCATTTGCTCTTCTCCTTTTTCTTTAATATTTTGGTTTTCAATTATTTTGATAATCAAAGTATAGGGGCGATAATCGAATTTGTCAATAGAAATTTAAAATTTTATTTCATACATTTGCAGCTTTGTAAATTTATCCTGCTTTTATCTTTTATTTGACTTTTGGAAATAAGATGCTGCCGAAAAAGGGTTGGTTTTCACCGGACGCGAGAGGCGGTTTGCTCCTGTTCTTTGCCTGCTCCGCTCCAAACGGTAAGAAAGTCTATGGCTTCTGATTTCGGTTCATCCAACCGTACGAACCGGAGCGCAATTCGCCCTCACCACAACCGAAACAAAACAAGTGTAAGGAAAGATTTCACCAGCCATAAAATATCCTCTTCCCTATCCTCCGGGCTAAACACGCTCCTTTTTTTGCATACCCTGCATAGAAGCAG
>CAJUGZ010000341.1 GCA_910585855.1 uncultured Lachnospiraceae bacterium
TAAACACGCCCCTTTTTTTTCACACCCTGCATGGAAGCAGGATGTGAAAAAAATTCTAGGTTTTTCAAAGAAGCCTAAGAACTTCTAGTTTTTTTCCAAAGTCACTGCAATATGCCAACCATTCCAGAATCCGGCTGTTTTTTGGCAATAGTTCAATACGAAAACGTGGTGGTGGTTTATTGTTAATAATTTTAAATGGAAAAATTAAAAAAAATTAGCACTCACCTATTGACATTGCTAATAATAAGTGTTATATTACGTATAGAACAAGTAGAAAAGACAGAAAAATAAAAAAACTGTGTTCTGTATATATTATAGAAGAGTCTATAATTATAGTTATAGTATGAAAAATAAATTAAGAAAAGAAAGGAAGTAATGATTATGTTGATGCCTAGTATTTTTGGAGAAAATTTATTTGATGATTGGATGGATTTTTCATTTCCTAGAATGAGTGGTGGTCTGATGACAGATACACAAAGTATGATGAAAACAGATGTAAAGGAAACGGATCAGGGGTATGAAATTGATGTGGAACTGCCGGGATTTAAAAAGGAAGATGTAAAAGCACAGTTAAAAAATGGATATTTGACTATACAGGCGGTTCAGGATGTAAATAATGAGCAAAAAGAAACCGATGGGAAGTATATCAGAAGAGAGCGTTTTACCGGATCGGTAAGCAGAAGTTTTTATGTAGGAGATAAGATAACAGAAGAGGATATTCATGCGAAGTTTGAAAATGGAATTTTAAAGTTGTCTTTGCCGAAAATGGATACACGTAAGGTGGAACAGAATAATTATATTAGAATTGAAGGATAGAGGAGGATGCAGGAATCCGAAGGGAGGTTTGTATTGGATTCGTTTGTGTTTCGCATTTTTTATAATTTGTTGTTATTGTAGAATTTTGCAGCAGTGTTGTTTTGGCTGGCAGAAATAGCCGGAATGGGAGAATAGATCTATGAAGGGTCATCATTTCCCGTCGGCACTTGGGTGCTGTATTTTAGCACCCTAGTGTCCGCTACGAGGAAATGCTAAGCGAGAGCGGGCCCGGAATAGATCTATTCTCCCATTTTGGCGTCCGATTTGGGAAAAACTTTAATTTGTACAAGCAGGTTTTTCATATATATAGTGTAAAAGAGATTAGAGTTAGGAAGTGAAAGTATGGATTTTATGAAAATGAAACAGGTGGATGTTTGCACGGTGGACAGGGAGTCTTTGGTAGATATTACAAAGATACAGATTGATCAGAATTTGCCGAAGGAACAGCGTTTGGAAGAGTTTCTGAAGCAGGTAAAAAATCCTTATTGTTATCGTTGCGGAAAGGTTGTGGTAAAAGTGAGTTTTTCGGATACAGAAACTACATTAGAGGAATGTTTGGAACGTTATTTGAAAACGATTTAAATTTGGTATTGAGGTGGGGATAAGATTTTGTGTTTGAGTTTTTAGGAGAGGATCGGTGTTAGCGGGGAATGGATCGAATGTATTGTGCGGCTGTTTATGTTCGTTTGTCTAAGGAGGATGGGGATAAGGGGGAAAGTGATAGTATTGTAAATCAGAAGGATTTTATTTATCATTTTTTAGAGGAACAGTCGGATATTACTGTTTTTGGGGAGTATGTGGATGACGGGTATAGTGGGGTAAATTTTGAGCGTCCCGGTTTTAAACGTATGATGCAGGAAGTGGCAGTGGGACAGATTGATTGTGTGGTAGTAAAGGATTTGTCTAGATTTGGAAGGAATTTTGTGGAAACGGGGCGTTATTTGGAGCGGGTTTTTCCGGCTCTGGGGGTTCGGTTTATAGCGATTAATGATGGGGTTGACAGCGCAAAGGGGCAGACTTCTTCTGATCGGATTTTGATTCCTTTTAAGAATTTGATGAATGATGCGTATTGTCGGGATATTTCGGTGAAGATTCGCAGTCAGCTTGAAGTGAAACGAAAAAACGGGGAGTTTATTGGTTCTTTTGCAGTCTATGGTTATAGAAAGTCGCCGGAAGATCGTCATAGATTGATTGTGGATCGATATGCGGCGGATGTGGTGCAGGAGATTTTTAAGTGGAAGCTAGAGGGAGCAAGTCAGCAAAAGATTGCGGATTGGTTAAATGAGCGGGGGGAGTTATCTCCGTTGGAATATAAGCGGTTTTGCGGATTGCCTTATCAGTCTGGTTTTCAGGTAAATCTGCAGACAAAGTGGTCGGCAGTAGCGGTTGGACGTATTCTTTGTAATGAATATTATATTGGGACACTGGTGCAGGGAAAGCGTACTACACCAAATCATAAGGTAAAAAAGATAATACAAAAACCAGAGGAAGAATGGATTCGGATAGAAAATCATCATCCGCCTATTATTAAAAAGGAGGATTTTTTTGCAGTAAAGCGGCTGTTATTGCAGGATACCCGTGTTGCACCGAAAGAGGAAATGGTTTATTTGTTTTCTGGCTTGGTATTTTGTGGGGACTGCGGGCAAAATTTGGTGCGGAATAGTGTGCGCCGAAACGGAAAAAATTATTGTTATTATATGTGTGGAAATAATAGAACTAATCGGGTTTGTTCCAGTCATCGGATTCGGGATTCTTTGTTGGAAAGTGCAGTCTTTTTTTCGGTAAGGCAGCAGATGGGTATGGCAGATTTTGAAAGGGTTTTCTCTTTTTTTGACTGGCAGGAGGGGAGGGAAAGAAGAGAAGAAAAGGAGAGGGAGAGGGAATTTTTAAAACAGAAAAAAAAGGAACAGTATTGTTGTTTTCGGATGGCTTTGGAGAGGGCGAAAACGGAAGGGTTAATCGATCAGGCAGAGTATTTGGAGAGAAAGGAGATTTATGATAAAAGACTGCAGAGCGTTTGGGAGAGTGAGGGAAAAGAGAAATGGGAAGGGGTGGAAAGAAGGGGAGAGGAGGAGCGAAGGAAGAGGATGATTTGTTTATTAATGGGGGATATTGGAAATCGTATAGAAAGGGATGAAAGGGAGTTAGAATCGTTTTGGAATAGTTTAGACAGAACAGGGCAGAGTCGTTATTTGATAGTGAATTTGATTGAACGGATTGTGGTTTATGAGGACTGCCGTATAGAAATACAGTTTCGATATAGGGATCAGGGGAAGGGGTTTATGTAGATTTTGACACAGGCATATGGGTATAGTGTGTGCAGATTGTTTCAGGATGAAAATTCAGAGGAACTGCCGCAGATTGTTGTGGAAGGCGGAGTAAAGGAATGGGTGTCGCTTCAGTTTCAAAAAGGGTTTTCTTATTTGAGTATAGATGGAACGGATGTAGGGCAGATTGAGAAAAAGATAGAACTGCCAAAAGGATGCAAAGCTCCAATAACGGAAGGAGGGGTTGCTGGGAGAGCTGTTTATTATTTAAATGGGGCTGAGATTGGTAGTGTAGATATTTTGTATAAGGAAAGTGTGGAACGTGCAGGATATTGGGATTATTTTCGGAAGTTGGTAGAGATTTATTTGATTTAGGGAATCAGACGTTGGGGGACGCCAAATTCGAAAACGATGGGCAGCCTGCTGTTCCGGTTTCCAAAAAGCAAGAAGTTCTAAGACTTCTGCCTTTCCACACATCCAACCGGACAGACCGGGGCGCAATTCGCCCTCATGACAGCCGAAATGAAATGGGTGTAAGGAAGGATTTTATCAACCGTAAGATAGCTTCTTTCTTATTATCCGGGCTAAACACGCCCCTTTTTTTTCACACCCTGCATGGA
>CAJUGZ010000342.1 GCA_910585855.1 uncultured Lachnospiraceae bacterium
GTATAATAAGCGGAAGATAAAATGGAAAGGAAGGAAATAAGAAATGGCAAAGCAATTATTAAAACGCAGTGAGGCTGCTGTGGAAGATACGTGGGATTTATCAAGTCTTTTTAAAAGTGATGAGGATTGGCAGACGGAGTTTGTGTGTTTATCGAAGGATATTGATAGGTTGAAAGATTATCAGGGACATTTGGTGGATTCGGCGGATGTTCTTTTAGAGGCGTTGGAATATAATGCGAATTCAACTCGGAGATTGGAGCGTCTGTTTGTTTATGCACAGCAAAAGTTGGATACGGATACAACGGATTCTGTGTATCAGATGATGTATGGGAAGGTACAAAATTTGGATTTTAGGCTGACAAGTATTTCTTCTTTTTTAAAGCCGGAGATTTTGGCGATTTCGCCGGAAGTGCTTGCACAGTATATGGAGTCAGAGAAAGGGCTTGGGGAATATGAGCAGTATTTGAAAAATATTACCAGAGGACGGGAACATACTCTTTCGGCGGAATTGGAGGAGGTGTTGTCAAAAACGGAAGAGTTTTCGACTGGGGCTTCAGAAATATTTACCATGTTTCAAAATGCGGATATTAAGTTTGGAACAGTGACAGATGAAGAAGGAGAGGAGGTAGAACTGACAAACGGGCGTTATATTGGTCTGTTGGAAAGTACAAATCGTGCTGTGCGAAAACAGGCTTTTGAGAGATTGTATGCTGGTTATCAAAGTTTTGAAAATACGTTGGCAGCGATTTACCAGACTAATGTAAAGGCGACTTGTTTTTATGCAAAGTTGAGGAAATATGCTTCTTCGAAAGAGGCTTCTTTGGTTTATAATAGTATTCCGGTAAAAGTTTATGATAATTTAATTGCTGTGGTTCATAAAAACCTGTCTTTGATGCATCGCTATGCTGCTGTGCGAAAAAAACTTCTTGGGGTGGAAGAACTTCATATGTATGATTTGTATACACCGATTGTTGCAAATCAAAATCGAAAGATTTCTTTTGAGGAGGCAAAACAGATTGTTTTAGAGGGGTTAAAACCAATGGGAGAGGAGTATCTTTCTATTTTGCAGGAAGGATTTTCGAATCGTTGGATAGATGTATATGAAAATCAGGGGAAACGAAGCGGGGCTTATTCATTTGGAAGTTATGACAGTAACCCTTATGTATTGTTAAATTATAATGGGTCTTTAAAAGATGTGTTTACACTAGCACATGAAATGGGACATTCGATTCATTCTTATTATTCTAGAAAGAATCAAAATTATGTCAATTCTCATTATCGGCTTTTTGTGGCAGAAGTGGCTTCTATTTGTAATGAATCGCTGTTGATACAGGATCTGTTAAAAAAGTGTATTGATAGACAGGAACGAGCCTATCTGATTAATTATTTTATGGAACAGTTTCGTGCAACGATGTTTCGTCAGACAATGTTTGCGGAATTTGAGGAAATGGCACATCAGATGGCAGAAAAGGGAGAAGTATTAAATGCAGAAAGACTGAAAGAAATTTATCATAGACTGAATCAGGAGTATTTTGGAGATGCGGTAGTGATAGATTCGGAAATTGATATGGAATGGGCTAGAATACCGCATTTTTATACTGATTTTTATGTTTATCAATATGCTACGGGATTTTCTGCTGCGATTGCACTTTCGAAACGGATTTTGGAATTGGGAGAAACGGCTGTGGAGGACTATAAGAAGTTTTTAAAAGGAGGATGCTCGGCAGATCCGATTGATCTTCTTTTGGCGGCAGGAGTAGATATGACATCCGCAGAACCGATAGAGGCAGCTATGCAGGTATTTCAGAATCTTTTGGATGAATTTGAAGAGCTGATGGAGGAGAAATGATGAAAGAGGCGGTGACGATACAGCCAGACGGAAGGAATTTATTAGAGATTCTTACAGGGCAGTTCTATGAACTGCCTTCTTTTTGTGCAGGGAGGGGAACTTGTAAAAAATGTAAGGTACGAATAAAAGAAGAAGGAAAAGAAGAAGAGGTGGTACTTGCCTGCCAATATATTCCTCTTCGGACATGTCAGGTAGAATTTTTGCAGCAGGAGGGTGAATTTTGGATTGAAACCGATATACAGAAGGAAGAAAATAAAAAAGAAAAAGAGTTTATAAAAAAAGATCAGGAGGAAACAGAAGAAAGCAAAAATTTTCAAATAGCAGTGGATATCGGAACAACTACGCTTGCTCTGCTGCTTTTTAACAGACAGGGCAAGGTACTTTCTAGCTGGACAAAATTAAATCCGCAGCGCAGATATGGAGCGGATGTAATTTCTAGAATTGAAAAAGCCAATAATGGACAAAGAGAAGAACTTACTGATTGTATTCGGGAGGAAATTTTTGTAGGGTTAAAGAGTTTGTGCAGCAAAGAAGAAAGAAAGGTTTTTAGAGTAGTGATTGCAGGAAATACAACGATGCAGCATTTATTTGCCGGATATTCGGTAGAGGGGTTAGGGGAATATCCGTTTACGGTGGTTCGAAAAGATTTGGTCAAAGGAAAATTGAAAGAATTTTATCCGATACTGCCGAAAGAACTTTTTTCTGCCGAATATGTTTTTATGCCCTGTATCAGTGCTTTTGTGGGCGGAGATATTATGGCGGGTATGTTGGAAGCAGAGCGGCAGCAGGAAAAGAGAAGGAAAAAGAATTTGCCGGAAAGCTGGCTTATGCTGGATATTGGAACAAATGGGGAAATGGTATTGTATCATGGAGGAATTTATTATACGGCGTCTGCTGCCGCAGGCCCTGTATTTGAGGGAGGGAATATAAGCTGCGGGATCGGAAGTGTAACAGGGGCAATCGATCATATATGGGAAGAAAACGGAGAATTGATCTATAGTACGATTGGGGGGCAGATCCCGGTTGGTATCTGTGGTACGGGTTTGATTGAAAGTATGGCGGTTTTGCGAAAAACAGGGATTTTAGAGCGGGACGGACTTTTAAAAGGATATGAAAAGAGCGGGTATCTGCTGGCAAGAGGAGCGGATGGAGATGAAATTCGAATTACGCAGGAGGATATACGGCAGTTTCAGCTTGCTAAGGCAGCCATTCGTTCCGGTATAGAAATTCTTTGCAAAGCGGCAGATATTACGGTACAGAAGTTGGATCAAGTTTATCTGGCAGGTGGATTTGGGACAAAGCTGGATATAAAAAAGAGCTGTGAGGTAGGACTGCTTCCTTGGATTCCGAAAAGCAGATATTGTGTGCTGGGGAATACGTCTTTAAGCGGGTGTTGCCGGTATGGGACAGAGGAAGATGCAGAAGAGATATTAAAAAGGATGCAGCGGTCTAGTAGGGAGATTACACTTGCATTGGAGGGGGAATTTCAGAAACAGTATCTGGAATATATGTACTTTTGAATTGTGATATGTTTAATTTTTTGGAATTGGAGAATGGGGGAAGGAGGTTAGAGGACGCCAGAGGACACCAGATTCGAAAACGGTGGGCAGCCTGCTGTTCCGGTTTCCAAAAAGTAAGAAGTTCTAAGACTTCTGCTTTTTCCTTTCTCCAGTCGGACAGACCGGGGCGCAATTCGCCCTCATTTCAACCGAAACGAAACGGGTGTAAGGAAGGTTTTTCCCAGCTATAAGACCATCCTTTCTTATTATCCGGGCTAAACACGCCCCTTTTTTTTCACACCCTGCATAGAAGCAGGAT
>CAJUGZ010000343.1 GCA_910585855.1 uncultured Lachnospiraceae bacterium
GCTTTTTGGAAACCGGAACAGCA
Source organism: uncultured Lachnospiraceae bacterium (assembly GCA_910585855.1). Taxonomy (GTDB): domain Bacteria; phylum Bacillota; class Clostridia; order Lachnospirales; family Lachnospiraceae; genus MGBC114844. The sequence continues at coordinate 24 of CAJUGZ010000343.1, forward strand.
GGCTGCCCACCGTTTTCGAATCTGGCGTCCTCACCACCAAATTTCTGCTTAAAAATTCTAAAAATTCTTCTTATCCCATCTTCTCGTAAAATCAAAAGGTTATCTTTTTTAAGTTTATACGTTTATCCTGCTTTAGAGGATAAATAGTTGACTTATATTGTAACTTGCTGTTTTCGCAAAAATCCCCAGGAAATTCCTCCCAATATACAAACTGCTGCAAAAATCATTCCTATCCAAATAATTTCTCCAAACTGTTTTGAAATCTGCTCTGCCCATTTTGCCAAAGCGATTCCTTTTTGTACAAGCAATGATGCTTTCATCATCTGTGGTGTATAGGCAAGCAACATTCCTAAAAGCCATATCCCAATATAAATTTTTATTCCATATCGAAGCACTAATGCCTGTACAAGCATCTGAACGGAAGCTACCAAAGGCAGTACTGCAAAAATAATTTTCCATTGAAAAATTGTTGTCCCTTTTACCAAAAATACTGCTTCTGGCAGCAGCCAGTGATAAAGTTCTTCTTCTATAGCTACAAATCCCCGTAGTAATATAATCCATGCCACAACCTCTAAAATAGAAACGATTTCATAGCACCATACAAATTTTTTTCTGGTCTGTCCCATGGAAACAGCTAAATTAAACTCTCGAAAAAAATAAAAGGATTCTCCTAAAAAATATAAAAATAGTCCTGTAATTCCGGCAAATAAACTGCCTGCCGGAATAATTTGTTTTTGAAAAACCATCTGTTTTTCTCTATTATAAATCTCGATTCCCAGCATTAGTATTACCACAAATACATACACACCCAATAAAATCAAAAACTTAAGTAAAGCTTCTTTTTGTCGTCTTTTTAACTGTTTTTTTATCATTTTTTTGCCCCCTTAAATCCGAATCTCATATATTCGAACCACTCGCAGTAAAAGAATAATGCTTCCTAGATATAAGATAACCGCAGCAGCAGCCCCTGCTGTCATCCAATACCTATTAATCAAAAAAATTCCGTTTTGTACTATAAATGCAAATACAATACCTCCTAACAGCACAATCAATGCCATAAGGACTGCCAATGCTATCCAAACAATTTTCATTCCATACCGAAATCCAAGTACAGTAATTATCTGTCCCAATGCAAACCCAAACATTCCGCCAAACAAAGTAAACCAAACAATCAAAGGCGTAACAGCAATTGTTGAAGAAAATTTGGCAAACAAAAGCAAAAGCCCTCCCAACTGTCCTAATACCAGCCAATTCATCCACTGAAACCCCCATACTGCTTCTTCTCTCTTTGATCCAAACGATACTGCCAAAGAAATATAAGTGATTCCATAAGACATTGGAATTATCAAAGAAGAACTCAAAAACAGCAGTATCTGATAGACAAAAAAGACTGACCAAATCTCACCGTTTCCAAAAATTTCTCCCCGTCCCAAACAAGAAAAAATAAACACATATCCTACTACCATCCCCATCACACATCCTACATACTTTTCAGCAAGCTTCCCCCAAAAGATAAAATTCCGCCGAATCTGCTGCTTTAACAACTCCTTTTTCATCTGCTATTCCTCCATCCCGCAAAGTGCAATAAATATATTTTGAAGATTTAAAGACTGTATGGTCACATCATATCCATCCTGCAGACATTCCCCCTTTTTTAAAAAAACAGTAACACTTTTTCTGCGCCCAACCTGTTCAACATGATGCTGCCGATACCCTTTTGTTGCCTGATCTACTGCCTCCGAAAGTCCGCTTACACAAAAAGCTCTGGAAATCAAATCCTGTGTATTTTCTTTTAACAGCAGTTCTCCTTTTTTTATAATCATTACCTCTTCAAATAAATCCGCTGCCTCTTCCATAATATGTGTAGAAATTACAAACGTCCGTCCAGTCTGTGTATACTCCTCCAAAAGCCGTCTATAAAAATATTCCCGCATCACAATATCTAACCCTGCCACCGGTTCATCTAAAAAAGTAAAATCCGCCTTACTGGCAAGTGCTACAATAATCGTTACCATAGACAACATCCCTTTTGAAAGTTTGGAAATCTTTTTCTTTTGATCTAACTCAAACTTCTCTACCAAATCCTCTGCCATCCCATTATCCCAATAAGGAAAATAATAAGAAGCAATCTTCAAATACTCTTTTACTTTCATATTATTTCCGCTATTTCCAATCAAATTAGGCGATAATTCTCTTGAAAAACAAATATGATTCAATGCCCGCTGATTCTCCCAAATCTCCTCTCCATTCCAAGTTACACTCCCAAAAGAAAGCGGATTCTGAGAAGAAAGAATCGACAGCAAAGTTGTTTTCCCTGCCCCGTTTCGTCCAATCAGCCCATAAATCTTTCCCTTTTCCAAAGTCACATTCACATTCTTTAACACCTGTTTCGTCCCATACTGCTTACAAACATCTTTACATACAATCATATCCTATCCCTCTTTCCTGCTAATTTTTATCTATTCTTATTCTATCCTACAAAATGCTTCCTTCTCCAGCCTCAATCATCCGAATCACCTGCTCTTTATCCAGCCCAATACTGGCAGCCTCCTGCAGTAATTTCTTAATAAAACGGTCATAAAACTCTTCCTTACGCCGCTTTAAAATCTTTTCCTTTGCACCCGTTGCTACAAACATACCAATCCCTCTTTTCTTATATAAAATACCAGAATCTACCAAAATATTAATCCCCTTTGCCGCAGTAGCCGGATTAATCGTATAAATTTTCGCCAACTCATTTGTACTAGGAACACGTTCCTCCTCCAAAAGAATATCCCGAAGAATATCCGTTTCTATCAATTCACTAATCTGCAGATAAATTGACTTTTCCTGCGTCAATACCTCATTCATCCATATCTTCTCCTTTCCCCTATCCCAAAAACAATAGGTTTCTCCACTTCCTGTTCTTTAGTTATTTAGTTCATTACTTATATAATTAACCATATCACTAATATCCCCCTTTGTCAAGCAAAAATAAAAAACTGTTTTTCTTTCACCGGACGCAAGAGGAGGGCTGCTTGTTTTCTTTGCTTGCTCCGCTCCAAACAGTAAGAAAGTCTATGGCTTCTGTATCTACGTATATTCAACCGGACGAACCGGGGCGCAATTCGCCCTCATAACAGCCGAAACGAAACTGTCATATCCAAAGATTCCATTCACCACAAAACAACATCTTCCCTTTACACCGGGCTAAACACGCCCCTTTTTTTGCATACCCTGCATAAAAGCAGGATATGCAAAAAATTCTAGGTATTCCCACACAGAAGCCCAAGACTTTCTAACCGTTCTCCGAAGTCGCATACAAAGAAAACAAGCAACCCTCCTCTCGCTGTTAGCTGAATAGCGGCAGAAATTATATTCTAATACCAGCAGAAACTATATTTTATTATAAAAACACCTCCTGAAAAATTTTAAGAAAATTAAAAAAATTTAGACGCAATTCTTTTTCTGTTTCGGAGTCAAAAAACAGCCAGATTGGAAAACCATGGGCGGACTGCAGTGACTTTGGAAAAAAGTTAGAAGTTCTTGGACTTCTGCTAGAAAACCTAAGATTTTTTTCACATACTGCTTCTATGCAGTGTGTGAAAAAAAAGGGGCG
>CAJUGZ010000344.1 GCA_910585855.1 uncultured Lachnospiraceae bacterium
GACTTTCTAACCGTTCTCCGAAGTCGCAGGCAAAGGACAGGAGCAAACCGCCTCTCGCTGTTCGTTGGATTACGGCAGAAACGATGTATTATTACAGAACAAGTTTTCAGCAAAGTTTAAAAATAGTTCTTTTTTTGTTCCGGGGTCAAGAAACAGCCAGATTCGAAAACGATGGGCAGCCTGCAGTGACTTTGGAAAAAAGTTAGAAGTTCTTGGACTTCTTGCTTTTTGGAAACCGGAACAGCAGGCTGCCCATCGTTTTCGAATCTGGCGTCCCCCCTTTCCAGTATCCTATCTCAAAAGTCTAATTAAAGGTTGATTATTTAGAAAGAATCAAGTATACTCTATGTTTAGGTAGAATGTGAAAGAAAATGAGGATAGGCAGGAATGAGAAAAAAAAGTATACAAGGGGTGGTTAAGGAAATTAGTTTGAGGAAAATGCTGTATCCGTTGCTGACATTGATAGTTACAATATTAATTTTTCTTTTAATTCCGTTTTATCAGTTATGGAATCCAGAAAAGATTACAAGTGCAGAGCAGATTGCAGGGTTGTATGATAAGGAGCATAATTATATAGATATCACTTGGCAGAAATTGTACTATTCTGGATATGACTATTTGGAAAATGGAAAAAAAGTCGGTTCTTATTATTATGCATTGGAAAATGATATCTGTTATTTTGTGATTTTACCGCCAGAGATGACAGAGAGTCGGGCAGAGGTTTTAGAGCAGGTGCAGGTTACGGCACGGCTTGTAAGCGGCGGAAAGACACTGCAGGATTTGATTAAAGGAATGGCAGAAGATTTAGGGTGGACGGCGCAGGGGCTTTCGGCGGTGACTTCTCATATTGTAATAGATGGGATGGGGTATGCATGGATTCGCTCCAATCTTTTATTTGGAATCAATACTTTGTTAGCAGTAATTGCCGGTTTTACGATTGGAAGGCTGGCGGTATTTATTTTGCGTCCTATGTATTATCCGGCTTGCAGACAAATGAAATGTTATGGTTCTGTAAAGTCACATATGCGTCAAATCAATAAAGAGCGAAGAGAAGAGAATTTAATTTGCGGAGATTTAACAATTACAAGACATTATTTGATTTATATTTCTAAATATGAAATGCAGATTATTCCGTTAAAGGATATTTTTTGGGCTTATAAATATAGTATGTATCATCGCTTTCGTAAGCAGAAATTAACTTATACACTGCGTGTAGTTGGCAGACGTGGTGTTATGGTGATTGCACCGGAGCAAAAAAAGAGAGAGGTAGACAAAATTCTTGCGTATTTAGAGGAAGCAGTAGCCGGTATTCGAATTGGATATAAAAAGGAATATGAGCGGACAGCAAAGAGATATTGGCAGGCAGAAAAGGCAAAGAGAAAACGGCTTTGATAATAGATAAAATTGGAGTAAAAAATAAGAAAGATTTTTAGGAGGAAGGGTATTATGCAGTATTTATTGGATTTACACACACATACATTGGCAAGCGGACATGCCTATAATACAATTTCGGAAATGGCAAAAGCAGCAGCAGACAAAGGGCTGAAATTGTTGGGAATTACAGAACATGCTGTGAAAATGCCCGGAACTTGTCATCTTTTATATTTTAGTAATCTAAAAGTAGTAGAACGGGAACAGTTTGGGGTTCAGCTTCTTATGGGAGCAGAACTGAATATATTAGATTATAATGGAAAGGTAGATTTCAATCAGTCGAGATTAAAAGAATTGGATCTTTGTATAGCAAGTTTTCATACGCCATGTATTGTTCCTGGAACGATAGAGGAAAATACTCATGCTGTCTGTTGTGTGATGGAAAATCCGTATATTGCTGTTCTTGGACATCCTGATGATGCACGTTATCCTCTTGATTATGAAAGGCTGGTATTAAAAGCAAAAGAAACAGGGACAATTTTAGAGTTAAATAATAGTTCTATTTCACCGGATAGTTTTCGACCAAATGCAGAAGAAAATGATCGGATTATGTTAGAGCTTTGTAAAAGATATGGAGTAGAAGTGGTAGTAGACAGTGATGCACATACAGCCGCACATGTTGGAAATCATCAATATGCAGAGAAAATTTTACAGGAAGTAGGGTTTCCAGAGGAACTGCTTTTAAATAATAAACGGGAGAGAGTTTTAGAAAAAATTTACAAGAAAAAGGCTGGACTTTAAGACTTTAGTATGTTAAAATATCAGTATTTATAGGACTGTTTACAGAGTTGGTTGATTCAAATGATATCAGGTAGAAATATGCTTATTTAGGAGGAAAAGGATCATCTATGAGTAAGAATATACGAACAGAGGCAGTAGATCATTTATTTGAAGCAATATTGAGTTTGAAAGATTCAGAAGAATGTTATTTGTTTTTTGAGGATATCTGTACAGTAAATGAATTGCTTTCGCTTTCTCAGAGGTATGAAGTAGCTAAAATGCTTCGCAATCATAATACTTATCAGGAGATAGCAGAGAAGACAGGTGCATCTACGGCAACGATTAGTCGGGTGAACCGATCCCTTAACTATGGAAATGATGGATATGATATGGTATTTAATCGGGTAGAGCAAAAAAAAGAATAAAAAATAAAAATGGGCTGATGCAGTTGCTTTCTGTATCAGCCTATATAGTTAAGTTGTTTTTTTCTTTGAATCTGGATTTTGACTTTTCGTATTCATTTCGTCTATGATTCGTTCAATCATTTGTTTTTTGATATAGACATCAAAACTTAACATACTGACAAAAGATAATGTCTGCAAAAATTCTTGATCTTCTTCTGATTCTTCTTGGTACATATTTTTGGAACGATCAAATTTTTTTAGGACATCTTTGACTAAAGAATTGAATTGTTCACTTTCTAGATGGAAGATGTTTTGATAGATATCTTCCAAGGAAAGACTAGAAGAATGAGAAGCAAAATATTTTTCAGAAAGCGGATTTAATAGTGTTCTTATATCATTGATAGAAAGAACATTTTTTAAATAGTATATAAAAATAAGCATCAATATATGGTCTTTAGAGTATTTTTTCTTGACCGGAGGTGGAAGCAGATCGTTTTTTGCATAATTATTGATCATGGTTTTCGTTAGGACTTTATCTTGGGATCGGCGTTTGGAATTTTGGAGGTTAGAATCCATAAATGTTGTCACCTGATCCATATATAAGTCTATATTTGGAATCGTTTCCGGGTCAATGTAGTCTAGTTTATCGATTATAGATGCTATAATTTCTTTGTTTGTCATAACAGATCACCTCTTGTTGTATTATATAATATTTGCAGTAAATTCGCAAGGTAAAAAATGGATTTTCTTTATACTAGGCTTTTGGAGATAGGATACGCTTTCACCGAATGTTAGAGGTAGTTTGCTTTCACCGGACGCCAGAGTCGGTTTGCTCCTGTCCTTTGCCTGTTCCGTTCCAAACGGTAAGAAAGTCTAGGGCTTCTGATTTATATTCATCCAACCGGACGAACCGGGGCGCAATTCGCCCTCATAACAACCGAAACGTGATTGGTGTAAGGAAGATTTTATCAGCCATAAAACATCCTCTTCCCTATTCTCCGGGCTAAACACGCCCCTTTTTTTGCATACCCTGCATGGAAGCAGGATATGCA
>CAJUGZ010000345.1 GCA_910585855.1 uncultured Lachnospiraceae bacterium
CTGGTTGGAGAAAGGAAAAGGCAGAAGTCTTAGAACTTCTTGCTTTTTGGAAACGGAACAGCAGGATGCCCACGGTTTTCCAATCTAGTGTCCTCTCTTCTCCGAAACCCCTCTATTCTATCCATGATACTTCCTGATACCTCTGCTGAGCCTTCTCATACTCTTCCTGTGTCACAGCTTCCTCATTAATAAGATATTTCGTTTCAGATGCATGTTGCTCATAAAAAGAATATCGCAATTCTAAAGTCTTATTTTTATTCTGATATACTTCCATTCTATGCACATATCCTCCAAAACCACCCCAAGTTCCAGCCGTTCCAAGCAAAAGTTCTCCCGTTTCTATATCACGCCAAACACGTACGCTATCTCCTCTTGCAGACCCGCCACATTCATACCCAGATAACAATTCCTCTCCTTTTCCATCTCTATCCGTATAAAACCCACTTACAGAAGATGGAAAATTTTTAATATAAGGCTCCATATAATAATATAAAATCGGCTGTCCCGAATGATCGATATCATACAATTTATATTCTTTTCGTGAATAATTCCACTCCTCCCATTCCACTAACTCTTTCGGATTGAAACTCATTTTTTTATTAATCAAACTCCTTTTTAAAATCAGTTGATAATATTCTTTTTTCTTAGGCGTAATCTCATTTTGCAAAAGCAAGGAAAGATAATCCAATTCATCACTTTCCTTTGTTTTTATAATTTGTACTTCATCACTACTATACCTTGTCATTAAAAAAACATTTGACTGACTAGGAAATGTTTCAGCACGATCCCAAATCACAGGTACAATTTCTTTTCCGTTTCGATCCAAAAATCCATACCGATTCATCTTGGTTACTTTATAGTATGCTCCGCAGCTTTTCAAATCATCGCAAGCAGCAGAAAATAATACCTCTCCATTTCGATTAACCACCTGATAATCCGCACAGGTCTGACTTGGTGGAATGATTGCCTGATCTCCTGTAAATGAATCAATTTCATCATAACAAATCGGCATCTGTAAAGAAAAATCTGTTCCGTCCAAACCGCCCCACTGATCCTCTAATTTCACCAAAAATAAATTCGCTCCGTTCATATATTGTATGTTCTGATAAAGAAATGGAATCTGTAAAGAAAAATCCGTTCCGTTCAAACCGCCCCACTGATTTTCTAATTTTACCAAAAATAAATTGGCTTTTTTTGTATATCGTATGTTCTGATAAAGAAATGGAATCTGTAAAGAAAAATCCGTTCCATCCAAACCGCCCCACTGATTTTCTAATTCCGCTAAAAATATATCAGCTTCTTTTATATATCGTATATCCTGATAAAGAAAAGGAATTTGCTCTTTTCCGTCAAAATCTAAAACGCCATACTGCTCTCCTCTTTTCGCAATCACCAATTTCTTTTCTGGTATCAAATCAAACCAATCTGCGTTCCATTCCATCTGAACTGTTCCATTTGAATCCATAATATGATTATTTCCATTTTGTTCAAAACAAAGATATTCTCCTTCTGTCTGAGGGGTTTGATCGGACAGTTGAATCAGCTTTTTACCTGTTCGATTAAAACAATCATACTGATTCTTTTCTTTCTCTGCAAAAATATAATATGTATTCCATTTCACATGCTGATACTCAGCAGGCACTACTTCTTGTCCATCTGTATTAACTACTCCAACCCAACCGTTCTTTGTCACTTTTGCTAATCCATCATGAAAATAACCTGCATCATCATAAAAAGGCTCAACCACTGTTTCTCCAGTTGAATCCAGATAACCATATTTTCCATCTACACTATAAAAAGCAAGACCTTCCTGAAAAGAACTTACACTGTCACAGTCCAAATAAAAAACTGCCTCTCCCTCATTATTCATAAATCCATACTGATCCCCTGTTACAAAATAAGCCAATCCCTCCATAAAAGGTGCAGTATAATCATAAACCAACGGAATAATTTCTTTCCCATTGGTATCTAAATATCCATACTTTCCATCTTTTGAAACACACGCCAGCCCCTCCGAAAACGGATATGCCAAATCATAAGGAAAACCAGCGGTCAAAGCCGTTCCATCTTCTTTTATAAATCCATAAGATATTCCATTATAAATACAATAAATTCCCTCTGCATCAATCACAAAAGAATCAAAGTTACTAACACTGATATACAATTTCCCATTTTCTCACCTATTTTCTACACATACCTTTCCTGCTAACACTTGTTTATAATCCTCATAATTACGCAAAAGCAGTGCCGGTGTATCTAACCCATAAGGGCAGCGGCTCTTACACTGATTACAGTGCAGGCAATTCTCAATCTTTTTCATTTTTTCCTGCACTTCTTTTGTAAGCTGCAAAGCAGACGGTGAACGTCGAAGCAGCAGCGACATTCTGGCACAATTATTAATCTCTATCCCAGCCGGACAAGGCATACAATACCCACACCCTCTGCAAAACTCCCCACTTAGTTCTTTTCTGTCTGCCTCAATTATCTGCCGAATCTCTTCCGTCATCTTAGGAGGATTTTCAATATAAGAAATAATCTCCTCTAATTCCTTTTCCCTTTGTATTCCCCAAATTGGCAGTACATGATCAAACTGCGCTTCAAAAACATATGCTGCTTTCGTATTTGTAATCAACCCTCCAGATAACGCTTTCATTGCAATCAATCCCATTCCTGCCTCTTTGCAGTCCTTTACCAAAGCAATATCCTGTTCACTGGCAAGATAGCAAAAAGGAAACTGCAGCGTTTCATATAACCCAGAGGCAACCGCTTCCTTTGCTACAGAAAGTCGATGATTTGTAATACCGATATGACGCACCTTTCCCTGCGCTTTCGCTTCTAACATCGCTTCATACAATCCTGTCCCATCCTCTGGCTTCGGACAAAAAGCCGGATTATGAAACTGATAGAGATCCACATAATCCGTTCTTAAATTTCGAAGAGAAATATTTAACTGCTCCCAAAATTCTTCCACTGTCCCCGCTGCCGTTTTCGTAGCAATATAAACCTTTTCACGCATCCCCAAAAAAGCCTCTCCCAATTTCTCTTCACTGTCCGTATAAAACCGTGCCGTATCAAAAAAAGTGATTCTTGCTTCATAAGCCCTTCGTAACAGTTTTACCGCATCTGCTACCGAAATCCTCTGAATCGGAAGTGCACCAAATCCATTTTTATTTACCGTAATTCCTGTCTTTCCAAGCGTTACATAATCCATCTTTCTTCCTCCCTTTTTCTAATTTACTATTTTATATCTTAAAAATTTGCAATTCTTATCCTATATACTTAGAATAGCATATCTTTTACTATCTGTACAGAAGTTTTATTTTTTCCTAAAAGGACGCTAAACTACAGCACCTAAGTGCCGACGGGAAATGATGACCCTGCGCAGACAAAATAAAATTACCTTTTACAGAACAATATAAAAATATATTTATAAATAAAATCCTTTCTGTTGCATAGGCGGTGGGAGAAGCCTTATAAATTCTTGCAAAAAACATTCTCCCATGCTATAATCTATATAGAGAGAAAACCGTTGGGAACCGTTGTTCGGAAGGCACTCTTTGTACTTTGAAAAGTGAAGATAAGAGGTTTTTCA
>CAJUGZ010000346.1 GCA_910585855.1 uncultured Lachnospiraceae bacterium
GTCTTATGTGTCCGCTACGAGGAAATGCTAAGCGCAAGCGGGCCCGGAATAGAACCCCATTTGGCTTTCGGCGTCCCCTCCAAACCCCTACTACAGAAAATAAATTTTTTGTTAGGCTGCTAGCATAGTATAGCAAAATCTATTGTAAAATACAAGCAATTTAAATTTTTTTAATAAATTTTTATCATTAGTTTATCTCTAAATATATCCAGAATCCAGCTAAGGAACTGTAAAGAAAAAATTTGCTAACCTTTTTTTGTATAGTTAAAGATTAGCAAATTTGTACTTTCATTTTTCACTTTTCCGTCCCCACTGTATAAAACCTAACATCTTTTTAAGCCATCATCCGCTCACTGATTCGATAACGATTCCCGCCCTCTGCCTGTGCTGTTAAAAAGGCTCGTCTGGCATTTTCATAAAGGGTTTCATAGTCATGATCTTCTTCTGTACAAGGACAAACCCCAAATGTGCAGCTAACAGGCACATCTTGTACACAAAAATTCAAACAATTCTGCAGCCCTCCAATTCGATTTTTTAATTTGTCCTGACTCATAGATGCCTTTAAAAGCAAGGCAAATTGATTGTCCTCCATCCGTCCAATTAAATCATAGTTTCGGACATTATTTTTAAGAAGTTCTGCTACTGCAGCCAAAAGTTCTTCTTCTGTCATCCCTTCTTTTTCTCCGGCGATCTCTGTCAAACGATCAATTTTAAGAAATACTAAAACTGCCTTTTCCTGCCCCTGTAAGTACTCCCTTGCTTCTCGTTCAAATGCATTGGAGTTTAATACTTTTGTCACTTCATCCAAAGAAGCTTCCATCGTTTCAAAAAATCGCTGCTGCACTCCCACTCTTTCTTTTCTTTTTCTTCGTATTTGATTGACTAAAGCATCGGTTACTAGCTGCTGTGCTTCTTCTCTTAGATATGGTTTGGAAAGCAGCCCTTCTACCTGAATCCCCGGCACTCTTTTTTCTAGTTCGCCCCCTGCCTGTGAAGTAATGATAACGGGTATTTGTTTATACAATTCATCTGTCTTTAAACGCTTTAACAGTTCAAATCCATCCATTCCCGGCATATATAAATCCAGCATAATGATTGTAATTTTTTTATAATATCTCTGGATAAACTTCCACGCTTCCACGCCGTTGTCACATTCCTTTATATTATACTGCCCTTCAAAATATTCCCGAAGAATCACACGATTAAATGCCAAATCATCCACTACCAGCATCAGATTGGTTTCTACCTGTTTTTCTTTTTTCTTCATAGAATTCTGAATATAAGAGTCTATATCATAAACCGGCTGTACTTCCCACTCTTCTAACATCTTTTCTAAATCCGCTGCCTGCATAGGCTTTGCAAAATAATATCCCTGTATAATATTGCATTTTAACTCTTTTAAATGTTCTAGCTGCTCCCTGTTTTCCACTCCCTCTGCTACAATCAACAGATTCATCCACTTGGCTAAATTAATCACAGAACTAATAATATTTTTTGAATTTTTATGCAGAAATTCATTTTGTATAAATTTCATATCCAGTTTCAGTACATCAATCGGAATCTCAGAAAGGGCATTTAAAGAAGAATAACCCGTTCCGAAATCGTCCATTTCAATAATAAAACCCTTTTCTCTTAACTCTGTCACCACTTTAATCAACTGCTGCGGATTTTCTGAATAGGCGGACTCCGTTACTTCTAAATGCAGCAGACGTGTTTCTAACCCGTACTTTTCCATCAATTTTGGAAAATATACCGTTAAATCCTCATTGTAAATATCCTTTCTTGATACATTTACAGAAATCGGAATGTTCATTCTTTTATTTTCTTTTCGATGTTTTAAAAAGACACAGACTTCTTCCCATACATATTTATCCACTTCTGTAATAAAACCATTTTTTTCAAAAACCGGAAGAAATTCATTTGGTGCTAAAAAGCCATACTCTGGATGAATCCAGCGCACCAAAGCCTCTGCCCCTACAATGCTCTCTTCCTCCGCATCAAATTTCGGCTGATAATAGACCTGAAACTGGTGCATCTCTAATGCCTGATTCATAATACTGGTAATCTTCTGCTCTATAATCAGATTTTCTCTAATGGTATCGTTATAATAACAAAAAACTTTATCATACTGATTTTTAATCATTTTAGTTGCTAAAGAAGCCCTGTCACACATCGCCCGTACAATATATTCCTCTTCTGCAATGATGTAGATTCCAAATTTTATAATAATCTTTGTAGAATAAAAATAATTTTGTATCCGATCGAAAATCTGCAAAAACTTCTCCTCTAAATCCGCCTGTCCTTTTGTAAATAAAAAGAATTGATCGGCATATCCATGAGCAATCAATGTATCCTCATCAAATGTATCTTGCAGTTCCTCTGCAATCCGTTTTAACAGGCGATCTCCCTCTGCCTCTCCATAAGTATCATTAAAAACCTTAAACCGCTCCAAATCCGCCGCTACAATATAATATCCTGTTTCTCCTGCCCTTAAGCGCTGCTCTACCTTTCGGTAAAAAGCATCCTTTGTAAAAAGCCCTGTCAGCGCATCCTCTTCCAATATATGCAGAACCAGCTTTGCCTCCTGTGTCTGAATCAAATTTTTCAATCGAAGATAGACCAGTTCCCGATGATAAGGCGGCAGAATATAATCGTTTGCTCCATAGGTCAATGCCTCTAAACCAACCTTCTCTTCTGCTTCCTGTATCAAAGCAAGAATCGGAATTTCAGCAAAAGCCTTTTCTTTTTTTATCGCTTCCAATAAGTAATACGGATTTTGATCTAATAGACTAATATTTAAAAGAATAGCAGAAATCCGTCTTCTTCCCTGATGATTTTGCAGAATCTCCCAAGCTTCTGCCTGATCCTTTGCCGCAAATACGATATACTCTGTTTCTAATAATTTATAAAACCACTTTCGTTTCAACAAATCTTCATTTATTATAAGTACTGTTCTCTTCGTATCCATTCTACATTTCTCCTTTGAAGTTTCCCTCTAAGCATACCCTGTCTTTTATATATTAATCTCTACTATTTTATTCTTTCATTTTATTTATTATATCAAATTCTGCCCTAATAATCTACTACAAAATTCTCCTTTAATCAGGCTTTTGAAATAGAGTTGCTTTCACCGAACGCCAGAGGCGATTTGCTCCTGTCCTTTGCTTGCTCCGCTCCAAACGGAAAGAAAGTCTAGAGCTTCTGTATTTACACAAATTCTGCCGGACGAACCGGGGCGCAATTCGCCCTCATAACGACCGAAACGAAACTACTGTAAGGAAGATTTTATCAGCCATAAAATACCCTCTTCTCTATCATCCGGGCTAAACACGCCCCTTTTTTTGCATACCCTGCATGGAAGCAGGATATGCAAAAAATTCTAAGTGTTTCCACAGAAGCCCAAGACTTTCTAACCGTTCTCCGAAGTCGCTGGCAAAGAACAGGAGCAAACCGCCTCTCGCTGTTGGTGAAATAGTGGTAGAAATTATATTTTATTACAGGATAAGTCTTCCGCAAAGTTTAGACACCATTCTTTTTTTGTTCCGGGGTCAAGAAACAGCCAGATTCGAAAACGGTGGACAGC
>CAJUGZ010000347.1 GCA_910585855.1 uncultured Lachnospiraceae bacterium
TGAAAAGGCAGAAGTCTTAGAACTTCTTGCTTTTTGGAAACCGGAACAGCAGGCTGCCCACGGTTTTCGAATCTGGCGTCCTCCCCCAAACCTTCTGCTACTGGAAAATTTTATACATATTTTTCCTATTAATTGCTCCAATCTTTTCCAATGTATTAATCATCCGATAAACTGTAGCCATTCCAATTCCGGCATCCATTTTTACTGCTTTATAATAAATCTCCTTACAGCAGGAACAATCCTCTTCAAGAATAATATCCAAAAGCATCACCCGCTGTTTTGTAATCCGGCAGCCTTCTTCTTTCAGCCGCTGAATAATCATATCCCGCTTTATCTGTGTCCGCTGATAACTTCCAGTATCATATATCTTTTGATTTCCCTCTGCTGATTCCTGCACGGCAAGCACCTCCCATTCCTAATGACAATGCCCGCTGCAATGGCTGCAGTCACCGCCGCATTGAGTTGACTTTCCGTTTTGTCTATCCCGTACCATACTTCGAATACTAAGTCCGACAATTCCGACTACTATAATTCCTACAATAAAAGTTCCCATCTCATATCCCTCCTAACTTTATAAACACGATCTATTTTCCGCCTGCACTCAGACTAACCTTTAATGTCTTACTCTCGGTATGAGGTCGGAACAGCAGATAAAGAAATCCAATTACCAATAAAACAGCCACTGCCGTACCAATTCCAAAAGTTCCGGTTGTAAATAATGTTCCAATCTGGTAAACACAAAGGGAAACCACATAAGCCAATCCCGTCTGGTATCCAATCGCAAACCAGAACCATTTTCTATTGTTCATTTCTCGTTTTATTGCTCCCATTGCTGCAAAACAAGGGGCACAAAGAAGGTTAAATACCAAAAATGAATATGCTGCTACTCCGGTCATAGAAGCGGCAAGGCTGCTCCAGATCTCTGCGCCGTCTTCTGCTACTTCTGCATAACCAAATAAAATTCCAAATGTGGTCACCACATTTTCCTTTGCAATCAATCCGGTAATCGCTGCCACTGCCGACTTCCAGTTTCCCCAGCCAAGCGGAGCAAATATAGGTGCAATTATGCCGCCGATTGCCGCTAAAATACTGCTGTCTAGCTGCTCTTCTTCCAACATGCCAAAAGAACCATCTGCCCATCCAAAACCCTGTAAAAACCAAAGGACAATAGCGGATAATAAAATAATTGTTCCTGCCTTTTTGATAAAAGACCATCCCCGCTCCCACATACTCCGCAGCACATTCCCCACGGTAGGCATATGATAAGCAGGAAGTTCCATTACAAACGGAGCAGGATCACCGGCAAACATTCTAGTCTTCTTTAAAATAATACCAGAACAGATAATCGCTGCAATTCCTGCAAAATAAGCACTCCAAGATACCCATCCGGCATTGTCA
This sequence comes from uncultured Lachnospiraceae bacterium, assembly GCA_910585855.1. Taxonomy (GTDB): domain Bacteria; phylum Bacillota; class Clostridia; order Lachnospirales; family Lachnospiraceae; genus MGBC114844. The sequence goes on from CAJUGZ010000347.1 coordinate 1,399, forward strand.
AAAAATGCACCTGCAATCAATGCTATAATCGGAAGCTTTGCTCCGCAAGGTACAAATGTAGTTGTCATAACTGTCATTTTGCGATCTCTGTCATTTTCAATCGTTCGAGAAGCCATAATTCCCGGAACACCGCATCCGCTTCCAATCAACATTGGAATAAATGATTTCCCGGAAAGTCCGAATTTTCGAAAAATTCGATCCATAATAAATGCCACTCTTGCCATATATCCGCAAGACTCCAAAAATGCAAGAAATAAAAACAATACCAACATCTGCGGCACAAATCCAAGTACAGCACCCACACCGCCGATAATGCCATCTAAAATCAAGCCCTGAAGCCAATCTGCACAGCCGACTGCACTTAAAGCTCCTTCTACCAGCACCGGAATCCCCGGAATCTCTAATCCAAACAAACTCCAGCCTTCTCCAAATACTCCGTCATTTGCCCAGCCTGTCGCCCAATCTCCTATCGTAGTAACCGAAACATAATAAACCAAAAACATAACAGCCGCAAAAATCGGCAAAGCCAAAAAACGATTTGTCACAATACTATCAATCTTATCCGAAATTGTCAATGCCCCCTTTTTCTTCTTTGTACAACACTCATCTATAATAGAAGAAATATAAATATAACGCTCATTGGTAATAATACTTTCGGTATCATCCTCAAATTCTTGTTCTAATTCTTTGATTTCCGATGAAACATCTGGTACTAGACTCATCTGTGCTGTAATTTTATCATCCTTTTCTAACAGTTTCACTGCAAAAAAACGTTTCTGCTCTTCTGGAATATTCATCGGCAGTTTCTCCTTTACCGTTGAAATTACCGCTTCTAGTCCTTCTGCAAACTCATGAACTGGTGCATTGACCTTCTTTTTTGCTGCTGCAATGGCTTTTTCTGCCGCCTTTTGAATTCCTGTTCCCTTTAAAGCCGAAATCTCCACTACTTCACAGCCAAGTTTTTTACTTAACTTATCAATATGTATCTTATCTCCGCTCTTTTCTAATACATCTATCATATTGACTGCCATTACCATTGGAATACCAAGCTCCATAAGCTGTGTAGAAAGATATAAATTTCGCTCAATATTTGTTCCATCCACCAGATTTAAAATCACATCCGGTCGCTCCTGAATCAAATAATTTCTTGCAACTACTTCCTCCAAAGTATAAGGCGACAACGAATAAATTCCCGGCAAATCCATAATCGTAACATCTTTATTCCCTTTTAATTTTCCCTCTTTTTTCTCTACTGTTACACCCGGCCAGTTCCCAACAAACTGATTCGAACCGGTCAATGCATTAAACAATGTCGTTTTTCCGCAGTTTGGATTTCCTGCCAATGCAATTTTAATCTCCATTACTCTCTTCCCTTTCTTTTCTTTCCTCTTCTTAATTTTACTGCCTTTTTCTTTTCCCTTAATTTGACTTATTTCTTTAATATGTATGATATGCATATTTGCTAACTTTTGTTAGCTATTGCTAACTAAACTACAAAAGAAAACTAACCTTTTCTTATTCCACCTCAATCATTTCTGCATCCGCTTTCCGCAAAGACAATTCATACCCACGCACTGTCACTTCTACCGGATCACCAAGCGGTGCTACTTTTCGAACAAAAACAGAAACGCCCTTTGTAATTCCCATATCCATAATTCGCCTTTTTACAGGTCCATCTCCAGTTAGTTTCTTTACAACAACTGTCTGCCCACAGGCAACCTCTTTTAATGTCTTCATATCCTGTTTAATCTTCCTTCCCTTATACCATAATTTTATTCGCCATATCTTTTCCTATTGCTACACGAGAATCTTTTACATTCACAATCATATTTCCGCCAATCTCAGAAATCACTGTTACCATTCCTCCGGCTACAAATCCAAGATTCTCCAAAAATCTACGTGTTTCTTCTTTTCCTCCAACCTTTTTAATCTGATTGGGTACTCCAAGTTCTACCATTGTAAGCGGCATAGAATCATCCTCTTTCCTTATATTTTACTATGTTGAAATTAATTTTCATTTTCAAGGTTAGAATACACTAACTTTTGCTCGTTGTCAAGAACTTTATTGATTATTTTTTCTCAATAAGAAAATAATAGGAGTTTTAATTTTTTTGGAGAGGAGGACGCCAGATTCGAAAACGGTGGGCAGCCTGCTGTTCCGGTTTCCAAAAA
>CAJUGZ010000348.1 GCA_910585855.1 uncultured Lachnospiraceae bacterium
TGCGCCCCGGTTCGTCCGGTTGGATGAACCGAAATCAGAAGCCCTAGACTTTCTTTCCGTTTGGAGCGGAGCAAGCAAAGGACAGGAGTAAACCGTCTCTCCGGTGAAAACCAACCTTTTCCGGCAGCATCCTATCCTATCTCTAAAAGCCAAATGAAAGACAGAAACAGGATAAATTTACAAAGTTACAAAAGTGTGAACTCGTGGATTGGTATACAACTTTTTCAATATGAAAATTTTCTATTGACAGATATTAGAAAACGTGTTACAACTAATTTGCAAATGAGTTGCATTTTTGGCATGGAGGAGTTTTTATGGGAAGGCAGGAAGGATATCGGACAAAAAACCGGCAGCAAATTTTAGAATTTTTAAAAATTAAAAAAAACTGTAGTGTATCTGTTTCAGAAATTAAGGAAAATATGAAAGAAAATGGATGTGATGTCAATCTTTCTACTATTTACCGCTATATGGATAAATTGGTGGAAGAGGGCAGTGTCATGAAATATATTTCGAAAAAAGGAGAAAAAGCTGGTTTTCAGTATGTTGAACCGGAGGATAACTGCCATTGTCATCTGCATCTGCAATGTGTAAAGTGTGGGCAGATTATTCATTTAAGCGGCTGCTTTATGGATAAAATCCAGATATATGTAGAAAAGGATTATGGTTTTACGATTCAGTGTGACAGTTCTATTTTATATGGTATTTGTCAAAACTGTAAAGGAAAATAGAAGTTATTGAAATTGGGGAAAAGAGAATTGGAATTAAAATTAAGAAAGGAATGAGATAGAATGGATTGGAACAAGAAAAAGAAGTGGATTTTGATTATGGCTTTTAGTTTCATAGCTGGATTATTGACTGCTTGTTCGGGCAAAAAAAATGAAGTTCCTAAAAGTGGGATGGACGTACAGGCAGCGGAATTTGAGAAGCAGGAAGAAAAACTGCATATTGTTTGTACCACATATCCGCAGTATGATTGGGTACAGCAGATTTTGGGAGAAAATCCCGGTCATATAGAAGTGAATTATTTATTAAAAAGTGGTGTAGATATTCATAGTTATCAGCCGTCTGCAGAGGATATGATGGCAATTTCAGACTGTGATTTGCTGATCTATGTAGGGGGACAGTCGGAACAATGGTTAAAAGAGGCACAAAAAAACAGTAAAAATGAAAATCAGAAAGTAATTGATATGATGGATATGCTTGGAGAACGGATCTGGGAGGAAGAATTGGCAGAAGGGATGCAGACAGAGGCAGAAGAGGAGCATTTGGTATCTCATGAAAAAAGTGAATCAAAAGAAATAGAGTATGATGAACATATATGGCTTTCTTTAAAAAATGCAGAACAGATTTGCCAAGAGATAGTAAAGGTGCTAAAAGAGATGGATTCAGTGCATCAAGAAGTTTATCAAAAGAATGGGGATTGTTATTTGGAAGAATTGGATGCTTTAGATAGACAATATCGGGAGGCAATAGATATGTCAAAGCAAAAAACACTTTTATTTGCCGATCGGTTTCCTTTTCGCTATTTGACAGAAGAATATGGATTGGATTATTTTGCAGCTTTTGCAGGATGTTCTGCGGAAACAGAAGCTAGTTTTGAAACGATTGCTTTTTTGGCAGCAAAGGTGGATGAATTGGATCTTCCTGTAATTTATCGGATTGAAACTTCGGACGATTTGCTTGCAGAAACAGTTAGAAATAGTACGGTTCAGAAAAACCAGACGATTTTGGTATTGGATTCTTTGCAGGCGGTGACACAAAAGGAGATTGAAGAAGGATATACGTATCTTTCTGTTATGGAACAAAATTTGGAATTGTTAAAGCAAGGGCTTTTGAAAGAGTAAAGGGGATAGAAAATGGCACTGATTACTTGTCAGAATGTAAAAATCGGTTATGATGGACGAGTGGTAGCAGAAGATATTAGTTTTTCTGTAGAAAAGGGAGATTATCTTTTTGTGATAGGGGAAAACGGATCGGGAAAAAGTACTTTAATGAAGACCCTTCTTGGGCTTCATGCTGTTATGGAGGGGAAAATTTCAACAGGGGATGGTTTTGTGCAGAAAGAAATTGGTTATTTACCCCAGCAGACCATATTTCAGCGAGATTTTCCTGCATCGGTAAAAGAAATTGTATTATCTGGCTGCTTAAATCAAAGCGGATTTCGTCCTTTTTATCAAAAAAAAGAGAAACAGCGGGCAAAAGAGGCAATGGAACAACTTGGCATCTTAAATCTGCAAAATTGCTGTTATCGGGAACTTTCCGGCGGGCAGATGCAGAGGGTACTGTTAGCACGTGCCCTTTGTGCAACCAAACAGCTTTTACTGTTAGATGAACCAGTTGCCGGATTAGATCCAAAGGCAGCATTAGAAATGTATGAACAGATTGCTGTATGCAATCAATCCGAACATCTTACGATTATTATGATTTCTCATGACAGAGAAGCTGCTGTCCAATATGCTTCTAAAATTTTGCATATGGGTCAGAAGCCTCTGTTTTTTGGAACAAAGGAAGAGTATCTTTCTAGTTCCGTAGGAAAACAGTATTTACAGGAAAGGACGGAATAAAAGGATGGATATTTTTGCAAAATTAGGAATGTACTTTTCTTATCCATTTGTTAGGAATGCATTGCTTGTTGGGGTTTTAACTGCATTTTGTTCTTCTTTGCTTGGAGTTACACTGGTTTTAAAACGTTATTCTTTTATTGGCGATGGATTATCTCATGTAGCATTTGGCGCAATGGCGATTGCTTCTGTTGTTCATTTTACAGGAGATACACTTTTGGTGCTTGGAATTACTGTTGCAGCAGCAATTCTACTGCTTCGGACAGGACAAAATACGAAAATAAATGGAGATGCAAGAATTGCAATGGTATCGGTGGGATCGATGGCAGCCGGATATTTGATTATGAATGTATTTTCTGTTTCTTCCAATATTAGCGGAGATGTATGCAGTACTCTGTTTGGATCGACTTCGATTTTAACGTTATCTTCTTTTGATGTCTGGGTTTGTATCTTTTTATCTATATTGGTAACATTGATTTTTTTATTTTTTTATCATAAAATATTTGCAGTAACATTTGATGAAACCTTTACGAAAGCAACTGGGATTCGAGCAGAAGCCTATAATCTTTTAATTGCAGTAACAACCGCAATGGTAATTGTACTGGCAATGAATTTGGTAGGTTCGCTTTTAATTTCTGCTTTAATTATTTTCCCGGCACTTTCTGCTATGCGGGTTTTTAAAAGTTTTCGAAGTGTGATTCTTTGCAGTGCTGCGATTTCTGTCTTTGGAGCGGCTTTTGGGATAATTTTTTCTATTCTTGCCTCAACTCCGGTAGGGGCTACGATTGTAATGGTGGATATTGGAGTATTTTTTCTCTTTTGGTTAATTGGACATGGGGGACGCTAGAGTCTGGAGCGGTAGGCAGCCTGCTGTTCCAGTTTCCAAAAAGCAAGAAGTTCTATGATTTCTGCATTTTAGCGCATCCAACTGGACAGACCGGGGCGCAATTCGCCCTTATGGCAGTCAAAACTTTACTGGCATACCAAA
>CAJUGZ010000349.1 GCA_910585855.1 uncultured Lachnospiraceae bacterium
GTATTCGTCTTCTTTGTCCAGATTTAAAAATAGTGTAACAAAAGGAGATTGTCCATTTGTTGTCATCAAAGTGTTGATTTGATACTGAATTGTTTGTACGCCAGAACGCAGTTCATCTCGAAGCCGTTCGGATACTAATTCATCAATGGTTTCTTCTGCAAGAGAATCTCCAAAGGTTTTCATATAGCGGTTTTTGTATTTGTAGTAACTCTTTCTTAAGTATTTTCCAAGATGGCGGATATCTACGGACTGTCCGCCGTACTGACTGCTGGCTACAGCAGAAATAATCTGCGTCATAACGGTACATGCCACTTGAAAACTTTTTGGACTTTCAATTAGTTTCCCGTTCATAACCGTACCATTGTCTAACATATCTCCGATATTGATTAAACAGCAGTTAAAAATCGGCTGTAAAAAATAGTCTGCATCATGAAAATGAATTGCCCCTTCATCATGTGCTTTGGAAATATAGTCTGGAAGCAGCAGTCTTCTGGTTAAATCTTTGGAGACTTCTCCGGCGATCAAATCCCGCTGAGTGGAAGCAACAGAAGCATTTTTATTTGAGTTTTCTTCTGCTACGTCTTTGTTTCGGTTTTTAATTAAACTCATAATGGATTCGTCTGTAGTATTGGCTTTGCGCACCATGTCACGCTGGTAGCGGTAAATTATGTACTTTTTGGCTAGGATAAATTTGTGGTCAGCCATTAATTCCTGCTCAATCATATCCTGTATCTCTTCTACGTACATAGAATCAAGGCGGCGTGCCTCGATATGCGACACGATTTCCTGAATTCGGCGATCGGTCACTTTTTCATCGCTTGGAACCTCCTTGTTCGCTTTTTGAACAGCAAGAATGATTTTGCTGCTGTCATATGGCACTTCACGGCCATTGCGTTTGATTACTCTCATGATAAAAGCCTCCCAAATTTTTTGTTGCTGAAAGAATCGGATAGGAAAGCTGTCTGTTGGCGTTCCTAACCGATGTAAAAGTTATTATAGCACCGATAAAAGAAAATGTCTATATCTAGATTTAAAATGATGATAAAACACAATATATTGTGGATAACTGGAAGAATCGTGTTTAGAATATTCTGAAAAATGGTAAAAAGAGTAGGAAGGTTATGGTTAGAAATGGAAGAGTGGAAGAAGTTTTGCGATATTAAATAAAAATCTTTTAAAGAGTCAAAGATAGAGTGTGGATAACTCGAAATGGAGAAATTATTTCGAAAATATGTTCGATTTAAAATCAAAGTTTAATTTGTTGGGGGGAGGACGCCAGATTCGAAAAAGGAATCTTATCTAAACTTTTGTTATTCGGCGAAAGAGATAGCTTTCTGGTATTCTATCTATAAAAGCTTAATTAAAGAAAACTAAAAGAACTGCTTGTGGCAAAAAAAAATCTATGTTATAATGATGCGAAAAAGCGGAAAATGATGGTTTAGGAGGGAAGTTGGATATGGCAGAAATTGATCAGAGTAGAATCCGAAATTTTTGTATTATTGCTCATATTGATCATGGAAAATCAACATTGGCAGATCGTATTATTGAAAAGACTGGGTTATTGACGGAAAGAGAGATGCAGGCGCAGGTTTTGGACAATATGGAGTTAGAAAGAGAACGTGGAATTACAATTAAGTCACAGGCGGTTCGGACGGTTTATAAGGCACAAAACGGAGAAGAATATATTTTTAATTTGATCGATACCCCCGGTCATGTCGATTTTAATTATGAGGTTTCTAGAAGTCTTGCTGCCTGTGACGGGGCAATACTAGTGGTGGATGCGGCACAGGGAATTGAAGCACAGACTTTGGCAAATGTTTATTTGGCACTGGATCATAATCTGGACGTGTTTCCGGTAATTAATAAGATTGATCTGCCCAGTGCAGAACCGCAGCGGGTAATTGAGGAAATTGAGGATGTAATTGGGATTGAGGCACAGGATGCACCGCAGATTTCGGCAAAGGCAGGAATCAATATTGAAGGGGTATTAGAGCAGATTATTACGAAAATTCCTGCACCGAAAGGAGATGCTGATGCACCGCTTCAGGCATTGATTTTTGATTCTATTTATGATTCTTATAAGGGAGTTATTGTCTTTTTCCGTGTCAGAGAAGGCAGGGTAAAAAAGGGAATGAGGGTTCGTATGATGGCGACAAAGGCAGAGATGGATGTGGTGGAAGTCGGCTATTTTGGTGCGGGACAGTTGATTCCCTGTGAAGAATTAAGTGCAGGTATGGTGGGATATTTAACGGCAAGTATTAAAAATGTAAGGGATACTTCTGTGGGAGATACTATTACTGATGCACAGAATCCCTGTAAAGAGGCACTTCCCGGATATAAACGGGCCAATCCGATGGTCTACTGCGGACTTTATCCGGCAGACGGAGCAAAGTATCCAGACTTGAGAGATGCATTAGAAAAACTGCAGTTAAATGATGCTGCTTTGTATTTTGAACCGGAAACGTCGATCGCACTTGGATTTGGGTTTCGCTGTGGATTTTTAGGGCTGCTTCATTTAGAGATTATACAGGAAAGACTGGAAAGAGAATATAATTTAGATCTGGTGACAACCGCTCCTAGTGTGGTATATAGGGTGTATAAAACGAATGGAGAGCGGATTGAATTGACTAATCCTTCTAATCTGCCTGATCCGTCAGAGATTGACTATATGGAAGAGCCTATGGTTCGGGCAGAGATTATGGTGACAACGGAGTATGTTGGATCGATTATGGAACTTTGCCAAGAGAGGCGGGGTATTTATATTGGAATGGAGTATATGGAAACTACAAGGGCTTTACTTCGTTATGATCTGCCGTTAAATGAAATTATTTATGATTTTTTTGATGCTTTGAAATCACGTTCCAGAGGGTATGCTTCTTTTGACTATGAGATTACAGGATATGCAAAATCGAAATTGGTAAAATTAGATATTTTGATTAATCGAGAGGAAGTGGATGCGCTTTCCTTTATTGTGTTTGAAGAAACTGCTTATGAACGGGGAAGGCGGATGTGTGAGAAATTAAAAGAAGAAATTCCACGTCATTTATTTGAAATTCCGATTCAGGCAGCGATTGGAAGTAAGGTGATTGCAAGGGAAACGGTGAAAGCGATGCGAAAAGATGTGCTGGCAAAGTGTTATGGGGGAGATATCAGCCGGAAGAGGAAATTGCTTGAAAAGCAGAAAGAAGGGAAGAAACGGATGCGGCAGGTGGGAAATGTAGAGATTCCGCAGGCGGCATTTATGAGTGTATTGAAATTGGATGACAGGTAAAAAAGATTTATAGAGGATGTCGGAGGACGCCAGATTCGAAAACGGTGGGCAGTCTGCTGTTCCGGTTTCCAAAAAGTAAGAAGTTCTAAGACTTCTGCTTTTTCCTTTCTCCAGTCGGACAGACCGGGGCGCAATTCGCCCTCATTTCAACCGAAACGAAACGGGTGTAAGGAAGGATTTTCTCAGCCATAAGAGAGCCTTTTTCCTATTATCCGGGCTAAACACGCCCCTTTTTTTTCACACCCTGCATAGAAGC
>CAJUGZ010000350.1 GCA_910585855.1 uncultured Lachnospiraceae bacterium
TTCGTTTCGGATGAAAGGAGGGCGAATTGCGCCCCGGTCTGTCTGGTTGGAGGAAAGGAAAAGGCAGAAGTCTTAGAACTTCTTGCTTTTTGGAAACCGGAACAGCAGGCTGCTCACCATTTTCGAATCTGGCGTCCGGTAAAAGAATCCCCTTTGCAGCATCAGCCGTCCATCATTCGCAGCCCTCCTTTCTTTCGTCTAGAGGGTATTGCTTGTCCCTCCGAAAAAAAGGGCAGCCGCCTTTATTCTTTTATTTCTACCCGTACACCATTTTCAATCAAATTTACCTTTTTTCAGCTAATGTACTTCCCCATAAAAAACTATAACGCAATGTTCCGACTGGCCGAACTAGCTGAACTCGAAAGGAAGGTCTATAAGGAGTCATCATTTCCCGTCGGCACTTAGACACTGTATTTCTGTGTTTTAGTGCCTTATGTGTCCGCTATGAAAATAGGAAATGCTAAGCGCAAGCGAACCTGGAATAGACCTTCCTTTCGAGTTCAGCGTCCCCCTATAAAAAAATTAGATCACCTCATTAAAATACCCTGTCTATAAATACTTCCTTAATTTTCTTCCTAATTCTTCTTCTATTATTACAAAATCCTGTGCCAATCCTCGAATCTCCTGTTTTGCTGCCGGATATTGATTCAGATAACGATGAATTGATTTAATCCCCATATTGCATCCATCTGTTACCAAATCTGCTACCTTTTCATCCGATTCCCCCACTGCTAATTTAAAATTTGTCTTTGCCCAAGACATTGCCTTTGCCATAACCGGAGGTTCTTTTCCCTCCTCCTGATACTTTTCCAAATATTTTTCTACCCGATTTTTTAACAGTTCATGTGTATTTCGGCTTTCTTGTAAAACCTCTTTCAATTCCAAATCAGAAACACTTTCTATTACCTCATTCAAACTAGAAATCCCCATCTTTACTCCTGAATCACACTCTTTCAATAAATTTAAACTATCTGTTTCCATAGCATAACCTCTTTTCCACTATTTTTTTATTCCCTTTACACCAGTCTAAATCTACAGCTTTTTTATTTTACAGCACCTTTAGAACTGTTAAAAAATAATATAACAAAATCTCTCTCTTTTCATACAAGGAAAATATTGTCCACATAAGACAATAAAATCTGCAAAAAATAACCCTATCAATTACTTTTTCAGAAAGGTGGTTTAACTAACTATGGACAATTCATTCTGTTCCTGCAAAGAAACTTTAGCGATTGCAACCGTTCCCATCCAGCAATGGTGTGAACCCTATCCATGGGAAACAGCCCTCTATGAAGGTACAATTTTCCCATCCATCAATCTTCTTTTTTTTAAAGCACCCCTTTCCACAGAACCTTCAAAATCTTCCTGTAAAAAAAGTGAAAAGGAAACACTGCTCGATCAAATCTATGCAATCAGCTTTGCTGTCAATGATTTAACGCTTTATCTAGATACCCATCCAGACTGTCTAAATGGTACAAAACTCTTTTATCAGCTAATCAAAAAACGAGTCGATCTGCTTACCGAATTTTCGGATAAATATGAACCGCTTACTCAGTTTTCTATGGGAATCGAACCCTATGATACTTCAATCTATAACTGGTCAGAAGGACCTATGCCATGGGAAGGAGGCAATCTCTAATGTGGTGCTATGAAAAACGTCTGCAGTTTCCTGTCAATATCAAAACAACCTGTCCAAAAACCGCTCAATTAATTATCAGCCAATATGGCGGTCCAGACGGTGAACTCTCTGCTTCTATGCGCTATCTGTCACAACGTTACTCTATGCCGGTAAAAAAAGTAGGCGGTCTGCTCACTGACATCGGTACAGAAGAATTAGGGCATATGGAAATTATCTGTGCCATTGTCTATCAGCTTACACGCAATCTCACCGAAGAAGAAGCAAAAACTGCCGGATTTGATGCCTATTATATCGATCACACCAAAGGTTTATTTCCGCAGGCAGCAGCCGGAGTTCCGTTTACTTCTCTTGAATTTCAGTCCAAAGGAGATGCGATTACCGATTTATTTGAAGATTTGGCAGCCGAGCAAAAAGCCCGTACCGTTTATGAAAATCTTTTGCGTGTAATTACAGAACCTGATATTGTCGCTCCGCTTAAATTTCTGCGTGCCAGAGAAATCGTACATTTCCAAAGATTTGGAGAAGCACTGGAAATGACAAAGCAGCAGCTTAATGCAAAAAATTTCTATTACTATAACCCTGAATTTGACAAAAAATGATCGAACAAACCAAAAAAGAAAAATAATTATGCATAAAAAACAGACAGAGTATCAAATCTTTTTACCCTGTCTGTTTTTCTATCCCTTTTTATTTTTTATTTCTTATTTTAAATAAGTTTTTTCTAAAATCTCTCCCAATGCCGTTTGACTGCTTGTATGACACCGCACAATATTGATATTCGCTTTCTGTGCTTCTGCTACCGCACATTTTACCATCTTATGAGAAACCGTATTGGTAAATAAAACAACCAAATCCGGCTTTCCTATCTGCTCCCGAAGATTACTGCTCATTTGTGTAAATACTTTTGCTTTACAGCGATATGCCTTACAAATTTTCTTATACTGACAGACCATTCTGTCATGCCCTCCAATAATTACCACACTCATTGCTTCTTTTGATACCTCTCTTTTCCCTCTTTTTGAATCACTTCCATTATACTAACTCCCATAGCAACCAACTGAATCAACGTTTCTTTTGCCGATTCAAATTCCTGAAACAAATGTATTTTTTCTCCTATATTTGCATAAACTTTCCAATACCCCGTATATAAAAAATTTTTCCCTTCATTTTCCATAAATCCTATCACATCCTCAATCGGATAACCTAACAATACTCCCATCTCATGAGGAAAATTTCCTCCATATCTGCAGTAACGGATATAACGCCCACTAAAAACAGAAAGCAATTTCTCTAATTCAAACTCTCTATAACCAAGCTGCCAAAGCAATTCCTTTATTTTATTCTGTGAAAGATACTTTATCAAACAATCTTCCCGATACACCAAAAGAATCGTTTTTTCCTTCTGCACAAAAAGAATCCGGCTTGAAAGATTCGAACCCTCCAAAATCTTTCTCACTTTATCTGTATTTTCATTTGGAATAATAAGCAAATTAGAAATCTTTAATCCCATAATTACGGGGGCACACTGCATAGCAAGCTGTGTTTCAATATCTTTTAAATCCAATCCCTTTACAAGTTCAAATACTTCTTCCCTCATAAGACTCCCTTCTAGTTAGTATAATCTAACTTATGTTTATAATATCTAATATTCCGTCATTCGTCAAGTATCCTATTGATAGTTTTTCTCAAGATCCTCGAATTGATTCTTTTCTATATCCTTTTACACTAATTTACAACTTTTGAAATTTTTTTCTTATAAGGACGCCAGATTCGAAAACGATGGGCAGCCTGCCGTTCCGGTTTCCAAAAAGCAAGAAGTTCTAAGACTTCTGCCTTTTCCTTCATCCA
>CAJUGZ010000351.1 GCA_910585855.1 uncultured Lachnospiraceae bacterium
ATGCAAAAAAAGGGGCGTGTTTAGCCCGGAGAATAGGGAAGAGGATGTTTTATGGTTGATAAAATCGTTCCTTACCCCGGTTCATTTCGGCTGTCATGAGGGCGAATTGCGCCCCGGTTCGTCCGGTTGGATGAACCAAAATCAGAAGCCCTAGACTTTCTTACCGTTTGGAGCGGAGCAGAAAAAGGATAGGAGCAAATCGCCTCTTGCGTCCGGTGAAAGCAACTCCTTGTCAATATCTAGTATCCTTTATAACCTTCCAAGCGAATCCAACCGACAGCACCATAGCAATCGTCCATCCAATCGGCCAAGACAGCCAAATTTCTGTTACTCCTCCAAAATAAGCAAATAAATAAGCCAAAATAACCCGAAGAATCAAATCCGTAAAAGTAGAAACCATAAACATTTTCATTTTCCCTGTTCCACGAAGTACTCCGTCCGCTGCCAGCTTCATTGAAATTACTAAATAAAAAGGAGAAACAATCCGAAGAAATTCTACCCCAGTCTGCATTGCCTCTACGCTTCCATCTTCTAAAAAAAGCCCCATCATACTTTTTCCAATCCCAAAAAAGCAAAAAACAAACGGCAAAGCAACCAATACCCCAATCCGAATTCCTGCAAAAAGCCCGTCCCGAATCCGTCCAAGTTTCCCTGCTCCAAGATTTTGTGCTGTAAAACTAGAAATCCCATTTCCAAGCGTAGTAAAACTGGTAATCGCAAACGTATTTAACTTAATAGCAGCCGAATAACCAGCAATTACCGAAGAACCAAATCCATTGATCAAACTTTGAATAAAAATATTTCCAACCGAAACAAAACTCTGCTGTAAAATACTTGGAACAGCAATCGCACTAATCTTTTTTAACATCTCAAAAGAAAAAAATAGCGTTTTCTCTCCTGTCTGAATCTGCCTGATTTTCCAATAAAGCGTCAGCAAAGCCAATACACATGCCACTCCCTGTGCCAAAAAGGTTGCCCAAGCCACACCAGGCACACCCCATTGAAAAACAGCTACAAACAAATAGTCCAGCACAATATTTCCAAGCGAAGAACCAATTAAAAAATAAAGCGGTGTCTTTGAATCCCCCAGTGAAGTAAACACTCCTGTCCCCACATTATAAAGATACAAAAATAAAAAACCGGCAATATAAATCCGAAGATAAACCGCACCCTCTTCAAAAATATTAGCAGGCGTATGAATCATATCCATCAGTCCACGTGTCCCAGCCAACCCAAGACCAGTCAGCAAAAGCGACAAAACAGCCGACGACAGCAAAGTTGTTAAAATTGCTGTTTTCATCTTTCCATACTGCTTTGCCCCATATAATTGAGAAATTACCACAGCACATCCAATATTGCTTCCAATCGCAATCGCCATAAAAATCATAGTAATCGGATAAGAAGCCCCAACTGCCGCCAATGCATCTTCTCCAGCAAACTTTCCAGCAATTACACTATCCGCAATATTATAAAGCTGCTGAAAAATTACACTAATAAACATAGGAATTGAAAAATTCCACAACACCCGTAAAGGTTTTCCCTCTGTCAAATCTTTCAAGTATCTCACCTTTCTCTCTATTTATCATCTCTTAACCAAATAAAGTCAAGCTATCCTATAAACACAAAAAACTGCAAAATAATAAGGAAAGCCCCCTCATTCGTCTTTCCTCATTATTTTATACCTTTTTTTTAAAATAGCAAGTAAAAATTTACTCGGCAATCGCATCCAATCCCATTTCTTCTGCTGCCTCAATCCAAACTTCCATTCGATTCGGCAGACAAACAATTCTCTCCTGTGTCCGAGAAATTGCTCTTTCATGCACACAAAGCCGATCCGGACAAGAAGCATCCGAAACAAAAACTTTTCCATCCTGTATCACCAAAACATTATAGCTTTCGTTTTCCCAATCCAACCGATAAACCCCATTCTCAAAAAGAGAATACTCTTGATAAAAAGTGCCATCCTTTCGCACCAAAACCACACCCCCGTCCTGTTTTGCAGCTTGTACACCTCCAAGCACCAACACCCCTAAAAAAAGAAATCCCCCTGCTAATATCCCATCTAACTTGCAAAACAGCTCTTGCCGTCCCTTTAAACTCCGCAAAATCCGAGAAGCCGCCACTCCAATCAAAAAACCAGTTAAAACCCCTACAGGAAGCAAAATCCCTAAATAACTAAAAATATAACGACTTCTCAATACCAAAGCCGCTACAGCAATCTGTCCCACATTATGCAAAGCTCCTCCCGCCATACTAACCCCATACAAACTCCCCCACTTTCGCCGCTTCAAAAAAACCATTCCAAAAAAACTCAAAAGCCCGCCTGCCAAACTATAAACCATAGAAAAAAGCCCGCTAAAACTAAGCCCACTAAGCAAAATCCGAATCAAAGAAACAAAAAAACCTGTTCTTTCTCCTAATAAATAAATAGAAACCAAAATAACCAAATTTGCTAATCCAAGTTTTATCCCGGGTACAGGAATCAGAACAGGAAAAAGCGATTCCAAATAACTAAAAATAAAAGCCAAAGCAACTAACATTCCTCTTATTGCCAAATTTTTTCCATACTGTCTTTCCTGCATTTATTCCTCTTCCTTTCATATTTTTTCTGTTGTAAGTTTTTTCTTCCGTAATTTTTTTCCAACCCGGACGCCAGATTCGGTGGGGTTCTTTTCTCTGCTACTCCAGTTTCCGAAATATAAAAAAGTCTAAGGCTTCTGCCGATCACGCATCCAACCGGACGAACCGGGGCGCAATTCGCCCGCATATTAACGGAAATTTGAACAGCATAAGAAAGGATAATACCAACCAAAAAGTATCCTCTTCTCTAAAAATGCGGGCTAAACACGCCCCTTTTTTTGCATACCCTGCATGAAAGCAGGATATGCAAAAAATTCTAGTTTTTAAGCAGAAGCCAAAGACTTTCTAACATTTCTCCGAAGTCGTACAGGGAAAAGAACCCCACCGAATCTGTCTATTGAATAAACAATGAAAAAAACTTAAATAAAAAAAGATCTGAGCCTATTTGGTATTATCACATAATCCGAATATTTTCAATTATATCCAGACCATTTACATGAATAAAGCTAAATCTTTCCATCCTCCTTTAAACTCCATAGTATATACTGAATAAAGATTCATTCTTTCTTCTTATTCGGCATTTTGGATACCCCTGCAAAGAATCTCTTAATACCATCCGCTTTAAGCGACTGATAATTATAACCAAGCCTAAGAAATTAAAGCTGGAAAACAAACACTCTGCTTCTAGCTTTTTTCATCCAGCAGCCAAGAAACAGCAAGGTTCTGGAACAGTGATCCGCCTGCAGTGACTTCGGAAAAAAGCTAGAAGTTCTTAGGCTTCTGCTGAAAAACCTAGAATTTTTTGCATATCCTGCTTCCATGCAGGGTATGCAAAAAAAGGGGCG
>CAJUGZ010000352.1 GCA_910585855.1 uncultured Lachnospiraceae bacterium
TTACTACGACTGGGCAGTTACAAGCCCATTCCCTTTAGGGGATGGGTAGTTGACAAGGGAAAATACTTTCTGATTGGTAAACATAGCTGAAATCGAAAGCTAGGTCTATGAAGGGTCATCATTTCCCGTCGGTACTTAGACGCTGTGTTTTAGCGTCTTAGTATCCGCTACGAGGAAATGCTAAGCGCAAGCGGGCCCGGAATAGACCTAGCTTTCGATTTCAGCGTCCCCCTCTCAAACAAAAAAGAAGAAACACTATTTTAATGTTCCTCCTTTCTTTTTACAATTTTCCTATATCAAATCCCGAATTGCCGCCTCTACTGCTGCATACCGCTCCGCCTGAAGCTGTTCTAGTAACGCTGCCAATGGATCAATTTGATCACTAAGTACCATCTTCATTAAATTTAAACTAAATCCGCTTATTAAAACCACACCCAATGGATTTTCCTGAACAGGAATTGTACCTGTTCGAGAACAAATATTCCAAAATATCAGCCGTGGAAGCTGATATCCTTCTTTTTGATACCGCTTCGCAAAGGTTTGAAATAACTTTTCGGTAGGCGCAATCTGCCGCCGTACCTGAACAGATCTTCCACTCGATATCATTTGCTGATCGGTTTCAGAACCACAATCCACACAACGGTCAAATTCCATATCCGATAAAATTAAAATATTTCGAGGCAGCTCTTCCTGCGTCATCTTCTTATTTACTGCCGTTTTTAAAATCAAATCAAAAACTGCTTCTATATTGGTATTAGCTACTTCATTATGTAAAAGAGCAATTTCTATCTTTTCTTTTAAATTATAAGCAGAACCAAAATCTACAATCTGCGGATGTTCGCTAAAAGTAATATACTGATTTTGAAATTGTCCCTTACTTTTCTCCGCAAAATAAATCGCAAGTGCATTTGCTACTTCCAAACAGCAAACCTCCGTCTTATTTCCAATACGGGAACACATACTTCCAGAACCATCTGCCACACAAATAGTATTTCCCTGATCGATTCCATAAGTCGGAAGTGCTTTCCAAAGTTCCTCCAACGTATCATCTAATTCTCTTATTTTTAAATTCCATCCGTTACTTTCAAAATACCGATGAACAATATCATGAGGAAAAAGAACCCCCGCATGAATTACAGTTTCACCTTTTTTTAAACTTTCTAAATACTGCAGTCTTCGTTCCTTGTCATTTCTTAAAAACGCAGCACTATAAATTAAATTTGCTCTGGAAGGCACTGCCGCATAATCAATTTGTGACCATTCTTTTTTACTCATAGAAACTTCTACAACTTTTAAATAAGCCCGCAGTTCAGAAAGCATTTTTCGATACTGTTTTTCGGAAATTCCTAACTTATCAATAATCATATGAGCTCGCCGTTTGGTTTCTTTTGAAGAAGCATTTGCACTTGGAAGCCACTTTGCTAAAAGAGAAACAGAAGTCTGTTCTTTTTTATGCTGCATATCTTCTTCTAACTGCCGCTTTACAATTCGAATGACTTCATCGCAAAGTTTCGTATCCAACAGTACAAATAAATTATCCCAACGACTATAAAAAGGAATCAACTCCAATAAAGCTTTTGTCAGAACAGGCTGATTTTCGGCAAGATATTTCATTCCGATTCGAAATAATCTCCTCTCTCCAAGCCCTTCTCGTACATCACCTGCATAAAACAGCCATTTTACTGCAAGCAGCTTATCTTCATAAAAGACAACAGCAAATTTTTTCCGAATGGTCTGCTCATCTTGATTGCGCAGAGAAGACACTTGAAAATTCAAATCCAACAATGCTTTTCCTGTTGTCCGATACCCTACTGCACCATTTTCTGTAATACTGATATTATCTTCTTTTTTCAATGTGTCTTTTAAATGATCAATAAATCTCATAATCTGCACCGAAACACTCAAAACCGATTTTGTCTTGCTGTGTCTGTATTTTCCTTTCTATCCATTTTTTCATTACTTTTTCTGCAAATGTCGTATTTTTTAACAAGACAGCTTCTATTTTAATGAGCTATATTCTCCACCCGGAATCATAAAATATAAAAATATTGCTGCTGCTGTCTTTTATCAAGGCAGTTAGGGAATTAATTATGGTTATTAATTTTATAATTTTAAATTGCTGTTTCTGCCTTTATTTTTTAATGAAGAGCGAATGGATTCGAACCATCAATTCACGGCGGAGTCCCTATGTATTTTTCTGCTGTCTGAGATTTTAGCAAATCTCTGTTTTTAATCCGCTGCCTTTCCCAGTTTGGCTACGCTCTTCAAACCATAACAACAGAAACAAGACACTTTTGTTCAGCCCAATGACTGCTTGAATCCGAATCAAGTAATAAAATCGCTGTATGTGCCTTTTCTTTCTAGTCTCATTTTTAACCTTCCTATATGCGAAAGTTTTAAATTGCTGTATGAGGCTAATCCATTCTCTCAAAAACAGGGGCAGCAGGAATCGAACCTGCGACACGATGAATAACAAAGGGGTTGCTGTTCATGTTTCTCCAATTCGAAACACGTAATTAATCATTTGCTCTACCAACTGAGCTATGCCCCTTATTTATTTTTTATAATAACACGTTTTATCTTGTACTTCAACCAAAACTTACCATTTTCTAAAAATAATCGGGACGATAGGATTCGAACCTACAAATTTGATAAAAATTGCTGTGTGTGTTTTTCTAAACACATTTGCTCTGCCATTAAGCTACGCCCCGGCTATACAAAACAATGTTTTTAATCTAACTCAAATACCTTCTGTAACTGCGGCTGTGCCCCGGTTATCGGATCTAATTCCATCTCCATTACATCTTTCATATATTCATTCCATTTATCTACAATCGGACTTTCCGCCTGTGTTTTTGCCGCAAAATCAATTCCCTTTTCACACTCATAATACCCAAATAACTCATCTCCTACATTCCAAATCGTGTAATTGCAGATACCAGCTTCCTTCAAAAGTTTTACTAACTCCGGCCAAATTTCATTATGGCGTCTTTTATACTCTTCCAATTTTCCTTCCAACACTCTTGCTTTCCATGCATACTTCTCCACTTTTTGTACCTCCTAACCAAAATAAACCAACTAACTGTACTATACCACATTTCCTTCCTTTTGCCAACCCTCATAATTCTATCTTTCATTCGGCTTTTAGAGATAAAACGCTGCCGGAAAGGATTGGATTTCATCGGACGCCAGAGCAAACAGCCTCTCGCTGTTCGTTGAATTACAGTAGAAATTATATTTTATTACAGAACAAGTCTTCCGCAAAGTTTAAACACGATTCTTTTTTTTGTTCCGGGGTCAAGAAACAGCCAGATTCGAAAACGGTGGGCAGCCTGCAGTGACTTTGAAAAAAAGTTAGAAGTTCTTGGACTTCTGCTCGAAAACC
>CAJUGZ010000353.1 GCA_910585855.1 uncultured Lachnospiraceae bacterium
GAGAAAAGTTAGAAGTTCTTGACTTCTGCTCAACAATCTAAGATTTTTTTCACATACTGCTTCCATGCAGTGTGTGAAAAAAAAGGAGCGTGTTTAGCCCGACGTATTGGAATGGGATTATTTTGTGGCAGGTGGCATCGTTTTGGGATGTCTGTTTCATTCTGGCTGCTATGAGGGCGAATTGCGCTCCGGTCTGTCCGGTTGGATGCATGGAACGGCAGAAGTCTTAGAACTTCTTACTTTTTGGAAACGTGGAACAGCAGGTGGTTCATCGTTTTCGAATTTAGCGTCCTCTAAAAGACTTATTGAAGAAGTTTAAAATTTTTTCTTGACAAGAAGAACATGTTTGTTATATAGTATAGGGCAGAGAAATATTATAAAAAAGATTTTTAAAATTTTAGGAAAAGAGGTTTTGTATGTTACGTGTATTTGTATTGGAGAATTGGACAAATTAAATGAATAATAGGGTTGGCAGTCTGTTTTTTATAGGATGTCTTTGCCCTTTTGTCTGCCTTACAAAATGCTAACATACTTTTTTAGAATGGTTGAAATGTTATTTGATTTTTTGCATGGCTGTATGGTCATGCCTTTTTTACTTTTCTAATCTATTTTTTGCCGCAAAATAGTATGCCTGTAGGTAAGGCAGATATTTTGCGGCTTTTTTTTGATTTTGGCGTCCCCTATTAGAAAATTATTGGATTTATTGGGTTTGAAAAATAAGAAAGCAAATAAAAAGGAGAGAAGAAAAGTGATAAATACAGAACAAGTTTTGGAGTTTAATCAGATAAAAGAAAAACTGGCAGAATTTGCTTGTACAGAAAAAGGAAAAGAGGAATGTCTTCATTTAAAGCCTTATTTGGCAGAAAGAGAAGTTCTTGTGAAATTGCGGGAAACTACAGAGGCAAAACGAATGATTACACTGTGCGGTAATCCCCCTTTAACAGCATTAAAAGGAATTAGAGAATGGATTTTAATTGCTAAAAAGGGTGGCTGTCTTACTCCACAGCAGTTAGAAGAAACAGCAATGGTTCTTACTGCGGTAAGAAGAATGAAGGATTATTTAAATCGTTGTATGCAGTATGAGATTGGGCTTGCTTATTATGGAGAAAATTTGGATTCTTTGGATGAAATTTATACTTCAATTAGTGAGAAGATAAGAAATGCAAGGGTGGATGATTTTGCTTCAAAACAGTTAAAATCTATTCGGGAAGCGATTGAGCGGATAAATGAAAAGATGCATGAAAAGGCAGAGGCAATTATGCGGGCAAATAAGGAGTCGATATCCGATTCGTTTTGTACTGTGAGAAATGGACATCTTTGTATTCCGGTAAAAAAGGAGTATAAATATCGAATCCGTGGTACTGTAATTGAAAAATCAGCTACAGGAAATACTGTTTTTATAGAACCGGATTCTGTGGCAAAACTTTATGGCGAGCAGCAGGAGATGCAGATTGAGGAAGAAAATGAAGAAAGGCGGATTCTCTATACTTTAACGGCTCTTTTATCAGATAAAGAGGCAGTAATTGTTCAGAATAATCAGACGATTGAAAAGTTGGATTTTTTATTTGCCAAGGCGAAATTAAGTATAGAGTTAGATGGAATTGAGCCTGTTGTTCATACAAAGCGCCGAATTTGGATTCAGGAAGGGCGTCATCCTTTTTTAGATCGGGCAAAAGCAGTTCCATTAGATTTTCAAATGGGAAACGGAATAAACGGGGTGATCATTACCGGACCAAATACCGGAGGAAAAACAGTAGCAATAAAAACGGTAGCACTTCTTTGTCTGATGGCACAGTGCGGACTTCATGTAAGCTGCAAGCAGGCAGAGATTACAATAAATAATCAGATTTTATGTGATATTGGTGACGGGCAGAATTTGTCGGAGAATCTTTCGACTTTTTCGGCTCATATCAGCAATGTAATGGAGATTTTAAGAAAGATTGACAGAGAAAGTCTGGCAGTAATAGATGAATTAGGCTCTGGTACAGATCCGGCAGAAGGGATGGGTATAGCGATAGCTGTTTTAGAAGAATTGAAAAACAGCGGGGCATTATTTCTTGTGACAACCCATTATCCTGAGATAAAGGAGTATGCCGAAAAAGAAGAAGGAATGATAAATGCCAGAATGACATTTGATCGGGAAAGTCTTTGTCCGCTTTATCAGATGGTGATTGGGGAATCCGGCGAAAGTTGTGCATTTTTTATTGCTGCAAGGCTTGGAATGTCAGAGAAAATGCTGTATCGTGCAGCTTGTGCAGCGTATGGAGAACTGGCTTATCAGAAATTGGACGGTCTTTCGATGGAGAAAGAAATAAAGCGAGAACATTCTGCTCGGATACAAAAAAAGAAGTCAAATGGAGGACAGAAAAAAGCATTGGAATTTCAATTAGGGGATAGTGTAATGGTACTGCCGGATCAAAAGATAGGGATTGTATGCCAGACGGCAAATGAAAAGGGAGTGCTTCGGGTACAGATGAAAGGAAAGAAGATTTGGATTAATTATAAGCGGGTTCGACTGCATGTAGCAGCTTCAGAACTGTATCCAGAGGACTATGATTTTTCCGTTTTATTTGATAGTGTAGAGAAGAGAAAGGCATTGCATCAAATGGAACGAAAGTATATAGATACTGAATTTGTATATAAGGAAGAATAAAAGAAAGATGTTTTTCAGGATAAACTTAAAAAAGGATAATATTTTGGTTTTACGAGAAGATTGGAATTGGATAATGGAGGGAGGAAGTCAGAGGACACCAGAATAAAAAAAGGAGCAAACCGCCTCTTGTGTCCGGTGAAAGCAACCTCTTTCTGGCAACATCCTATCTCCAAAAATCGAATAAAAACTTGCAAAGAAAACATCTGTTTGGTAAAATGTGGTTAGAACAAAAAATGATTATAAGAAGGGGCAGATATGGAACAGATAAGTTTATTTGATATGCCGGATCAAAGGATGCAGACTTCTCCTCTTGCAAGCAGGCTTCGCCCGGAAACACTGAAGGATTATGTAGGGCAGCAGCATTTGATTGGAAAGGGAAAGATTTTAAGGCAGTTAATGGAAAAGGATCAAGTTTCTTCTATGATTTTTTGGGGTCCTCCGGGGGTGGGAAAGACTACTTTGGCAAGGATTATTGCAAAACAAACAAAGGCAGAATTTATAGAGTTTAGTGCTGTCACCAGCGGAATCAAAGAGATTAAAGAGGTGATGGTACAGGCAGAGCAGAATCGCAGGATGGGGCAGAGAACGCTGCTTTTTGCAGATGAAATTCATCGGTTTAATAAGGCACAGCAGGATGCATTTCTGCCGTTTGTAGAGAAGGGAAGTATTATTTTAGTAGGAGCAACAACAGAAAATCCTTCTTTTGAAATTAATTCTGCTTTG
>CAJUGZ010000354.1 GCA_910585855.1 uncultured Lachnospiraceae bacterium
CCATGCAGGGTGTGAAAAAAAAGGGGCGTGTTTAGCCCGAATGATAGAGAAGAGGGTGCTTTATGGCTGATAAAATCTTCCTTACAGTAGTTTTGTTTCGGTTGTTATAAGGGCGAATTGCGCCCCGGTCTGTCCGGCTGGATAAACAGAAAGGCAGAAGTCTTAGAACTTCTTACTTTTTGGAAATCGGAACTGCAGGCTGTCCACGGTTTTCCAATCTGGCGTCCTCCAAAAGACTTATTGAAAAAAATTCTCTTCTATACTTGCAGAATAAAAAAAGAACTGGTAATATCTTATTTATACTATAAACCAGAAAGGACTGATTTTTATATGGCATTTGATGGTATTGTAATCTCTAACTTAGTCTGTGAACTTAACCAAAAACTAATAGACGGACGAATCAGTAAAATTGCACAGCCTGAGTCAGACGAATTACTTCTTACAATAAAAAGCAAAAAAGAATTATATAAACTTCTTCTCTCGGCAAGTGCTTCTCTGCCTCTGCTCTATCTTACAGAGTCCACAAAGCCAAGCCCTACTACTGCTCCAAATTTTTGTATGCTGCTTCGCAAGCATATCAATGGCGGACGAATTGTGCATATTACTCAGCCGGGTATGGAGCGGATTGTTCACTTTGAAATCGAGCATCGAAACGAATTAGGAGATCTCTGCACTAAACAGCTTACTATCGAACTAATGGGAAAACACAGCAATATTATCTTTCGTGACGGAGAACAAATTATTGACAGTATCAAGCATGTTTCTGCTCAGATCAGCTCTGTGCGGGAAG
This sequence comes from uncultured Lachnospiraceae bacterium, assembly GCA_910585855.1. Lineage (GTDB taxonomy): Bacteria > Bacillota > Clostridia > Lachnospirales > Lachnospiraceae > MGBC114844. The sequence goes on from CAJUGZ010000354.1 coordinate 791, forward strand.
TGCTTCCGGGAAGAGTTTATTTTATTCCAGAAACACAGGAAAAAAAGCAGCCGCTTACCATTACGGAAGAAGAATTTCGTACATTTGTCTTAAATAAACCCATTCCTCTTGCCAAGGCACTGTATTCCTCTCTTACTGGAATCAGCCCTATATTAGCAGAAGAAATTTGCTTTGAAGCTGATATTGACTCGGATCTTCCAGCCAATACCCTAAATACTATCGAAGCGACACATCTTTTCCACAAATTTTCTTCCTTTATAGAGCCTGTGCGAAAACAAACCTTCTCTCCGGCTATTTACTACCAAAACGGCGAACCTCTTGAATTTGCCTCTTTGCCTTTGACTCTCTATCCAAAAGCAGAGAAAACCGCTTTTTCCAGCATCAGTGCTGTTTTAGAGTGTTACTATGCCTCTAAAAATACCATTACAAGAATCCGTCAAAAATCTGCCGATTTACGCAGAATTGTACAGACAGCTTTAGAACGAAACAGAAAAAAATATGATTTACAAAAAAAGCAATTAAAAGATACAGAAAAACGAGAAAAATACCGTATTTACGGGGAATTAATCAATACCTACGGTTATGATCTTGCAGAGGGCAGCAAAGAATTGACTGCATTTAATTACTATAATAACGAAACAATTACTATTCCATTGGATAAAGATCTGACTCCAAAAGAAAATGCAAAAAAATACTTTGATAAATACGGAAAATTAAAGCGAACCTATGAAGCCCTTTCAGAACTAATTAAAGAAACAGAAAGTGAACTCTTACACTTAGAATCTGTAGCAACTGCCCTTGATATTGCTTTGCTAGAAGAAGATCTGCAGGAAATCAAAGAAGAATTAACTGCCTGCGGCTACATTCGCCGAAAATACAATAATTCCAAAAAACAAAAAATTACCAGCAAGCCATTTCACTATATCTCAAGTGACGGCTTTCATATCTACGTAGGAAAAAATAATTATCAAAACGAAACACTAACTTTTCAATTTGCTGTAGGAAATGATTGGTGGTTTCATGCCAAAGGAATCCCGGGATCTCATGTTATCGTAAAAACAAATGGAAAGGAACTGCCGGATCGAACCTTTGAAGAAGCTGGTCGGCTCGCTGCTTACTATTCCAAAGGCAGAAATACAGAAAAAGTAGAAATTGACTATACCGAGAAAAAAAATGTAAAAAAAGTCAATGGAGGAAAACCGGGATTTGTAATCTATCATACTAATTATTCTATGCTGATTGAACCAGATATTCGAAAAATTGCGGTTAGTTCCACTGATTAAAAAATACAAGGACACGAAAAGAGGACGCCAAAAGCCAAAGGAAATGCTATTCCAAGCCCGCTTGCGCTTAGCATTTCTTATTTTCATAGCGGACACTAAGACACTCAAACACAGCATCTAAGTGCCGACAGGAAATGATGACCCTGCATAACACTCCCTTTGGCTTTCTGCGTTTCCCTCTGCAACCTTCTCTTCTTCCCTATATTTTCTTTAAATTGGTGCAGTCCGACCACCTACAGCATTTTCATACATTTCTTTCACTGTACAAATCTTATCTGCATACATAACAGACATCCCCTCCCATGATTTTGGAGGAATTATGGTCAGCGGCCACATATGCTTTAAAATAATATCTTTTTCTTTTTCCGTTAAATCAAATTCCCGCTCGGCATTATTCAACGCTTTTCTTGGATGATAAAAACCATGAAGCCGTTCTTTTGTTTCCTTACAGTGTGTATGCCAATCATATAAGAAAAAATCATGCAAAAGACCTGCTCTGGCAGCCGCTCTATAGTCCCACCCCATCTTCTTACAAATCTGATAACTCAAATAAGAAACATGAATACAATGTGTTAAAGTTGTAGTTGAACCATGCTGACAAAACTTCTTCATAGACTGTACCAGACTATGCTCTAATAAGTCCTCCACACATAATAAATACTCTTCATCATCAAAACAGTCTTTATCTCGAAGCCATTCCTCTTCCCCTAGGCTTTCCTGTAATCTCTTTACCCATTCTATTTCAATACGTGCATATTCTTTTGCATTTTCACAAACGGATCGATTTTGCTCCGCCTCTATAACGGTTTCTTCCAACATTCCTTTTCCCTGTCCTTTCCTAGCTGTTTCTATCCTAACCATTGATACATAGCCTATTCTGTCAATTTTCCCTCTGTCTTTAGAATAGCATATTTCAATATAATTGAAAACCCTCTTTTTTATTTTTATTCACTTTCTTATATTCCATTTACTAAAATCATTTTAAAAAATTCCACAAGAACAGACAAAACTTTAATTAGGCTTTTAAAAATAAAATACTGCCGAAAAGGGCTGCTTTCACCGGACGCCAGAGGCGGTTTGCTCCTGTCCTTTGCCTGCTCCGCTCCAAACGGTAAGAAAGTCTAAGGCTTCTGATTTCGGTTCATCCAACCGGACGAACCGGGGCGCAATTCGCCCTCATAACAGGCAAAACAAAACAGATGTAAGGAAGGATTTTACCAACCATAAAACACCCTCTTCCCTATCTTTCGGGCTAAACACGCCCCTTTTTTTGCATACCCTGCATAGAAGCAGGATATGCA
>CAJUGZ010000355.1 GCA_910585855.1 uncultured Lachnospiraceae bacterium
TGCCAATATAGAGAACAGCAGTATCTTTTGGGATTCGTTCTCTGCCGATTACGGTGATTTTTGTTCCGGCTGCTGCCTTTAGGATAATGGTGAAGGCTGTTTTGACACAGCAGTTGGCAATTTGCTGTTTTTTTTGCGGATTTTTTCTTCCGATAAGATAAAGAATTCCTGTTATTGGAATACCAAGTAAAAAATAAATAATTAAAAAGAAAATTGTAAGTATTGTGCGAAACATAATCATCCTCCATTATTCGATAGAATCCTTTTTTTGAGTTTAGCATAAAATTGGAAATTCGTCAAATTTTGCTCTTTAGTTGACAGAGCAGGATTTCCGTGGTAAGATGCAGAAAGAGTATTTTGGCAGGAGTACTTTAGAAAGGAGATAGATAGAGGGAAAGGGAAGACCTAGCGCCATGTGCCGTTTTATGCGGATAACGAGGAGGAGAGAGAATCGAATATTCGGCGGATGCTCTCCCGTATACTTTGGATGCGTGATATTCTGAAAAAAGACCAGAGTAATTTGGCAACAGAAAGCAGAATAACCAAAGATGACTGCCAATCATATGATAAAGAAAATAGTAGATTTCTCTGCGCTGTGTAGAATCATACAGCCTTTTTCTAGTTGAAATAAGGATTTCAGAGTTTAGAGATAGAGGTATTTTATGGTGCAGATGGGAAGGAAAGGGAAAAATATGTGCGGTATCATAGGATATAGTGGAAGATTAGAAGCAAGACAAGTATTGGTAAATGGATTGGAACAGTTAGAGTATAGAGGATATGACAGTGCTGGAATTGCACAGATGACAAAGCAGTCAGTAGAAGTGACCAAGGCGGTTGGAAATGTTGGTGCATTAAAAAGAAAATTAGAGAAAAAAGAAGACGTGATAAGCCGCTGCGGGATTGGGCATACCAGATGGGCAACGCATGGAGGAGTGACAGAGGAAAATGCACATCCGCACCAGTTTGGAAAGGTAACATTGATTCATAACGGAATTATTGAAAATTATAAAAAGATTCGTGAAGAGTACGGAAAAGAACAATTCTTTCATTCCCAGACGGATACAGAGATTGCAGCAATGCTGATTGATTTCTTTTATGATGGAAATCCCGAGGAAGCGATTTGGAAAACAGTGGCACAACTGGAAGGATCGTATGCATTTTGTATTTTGTTTGAAGATATTCCAAATGTGGTATATTGTATTCGGCGTATCAGTCCTTTGGTAGCAGCTTATGCAGAGGAAGGGGCTTTTGTTGCATCGGATATTACGGCATTGATTGCTTATACACAGGATTATTTTGTTGTGCCGGAGGATACCATTTTGGTTTTGACAGATGAGAAAGCAGAGCTTCACGACAGAGAGGGAGAGATTGTAGAGCCGGATTTACTGCATGTAAAGTGGGATTTGACTGCTGCACAGAAAAACGGCTATCCACATTATATGTTAAAGGAAATCCATGAACAGCCAGAGGCGCTTCATCAGACGATTGCACCTAGGATAAAAGCAGGGATTCCAGATTTTGAAGAGGATCAGATACCAGATTCGATATTTGAATCGGTGCAGCAGATAAAGATTGTTGCCTGTGGTACGGCAATGCATGCTGGGCTGATTGGGAAAGTATTGATTGAGAAACGGGTTCGGATACCGGCAGAGGTAGAAATTGCTTCAGAATTTCGCTATGCTTCCCCGATTATTGATCAGAATACTTTAGTAATTGTGATTTCTCAGTCAGGAGAAACGATTGATACTTTGGCAAGTCTGCGTCTGGCAAAGGAATTAGGTGCAGTTACACTTGGAATTGTCAATGTAAAGGGTTCTACGATTGCCAGAGAAAGTGATTATGTGCTTTATACACATGCCGGTCCGGAAATTGCGGTTGCCAGTACAAAGGCATATACCGTGCAGATTGCAACACTTTGTTTGCTTACCATGCGGTTGGCTTTGGTAAAGAAAACCTTGGGGCGTGGAGAGATTAATAGAGATTTTGCCCTGTTAAAAGAAAGTATGGAGTGTGTCAAGCGTTCTCTTTTATTAGATCCGCAGATTCAGGAAATGACAGCATGTCTTACCGAAGCGAAAGATTTGTTTTTTATCGGGCGTGGGATTGATTATGCGCTTTCTTGTGAAGGATCGATTAAATTAAAAGAGATTTCTTATATTCATTCGGAAGCGTATGCTGCCGGAGAGTTAAAACATGGAACGATCTCTTTGATTACGGAAGGTGTTCCGGTTATTGCGATTGCTACACAGGAAAGTGTCTTTTCGAAAATGATTTCTAATATTCGGGAGGTAAAGGCACGGGGGGCGTTAGTGATTTTAATTACAAAAGAGAGTATGCAGGTAGAAGAGAGTGTATTTGACTATCATTTTACTATACCTGAGATTGCGGATGACTATACGCCGATTCCGGCAGCAGTGATTTTGCAGTTAATTGCATATCATACCTCTGTCCGGCGTGGGTTAAATGTAGATCAGCCACGAAATTTAGCCAAGTCCGTTACGGTAGAGTAACGATAATTTATCGGGAAATTTATTGCAGCGGGATTGCAGGGGATAAAGCAATCCCGCTTGTTTTTTAAAAGAAAGGAGATTTTTTGTGAAAATAATATTAGCGAGTGCTTCTCCTAGAAGAAAAGAACTGCTGGAGCAGATGGGACTTTCATTTTCTTGTATGCTCAGTCAAAAGGAGGAGCAGATTAGTTCGGATGCTCCCAATCAGGCGGTAATGGAATTGGCTTTTCAAAAGGCATGGGATATTTTTCAGCAGACAGAGGGAGAAGTTTTGGTGATTGGAGCAGATACTTTGGTAGTCTGTCAGGGACAAATACTTGGAAAGCCTAAATCAGAAAAAGAGGCATTTCAGATGCTGAGTCTGCTTCAGGGAGGAAGTCATTTGGTCTATACCGGAGTGGCACTGCTTTATCGCAATATAAAAAAAGAGCTGGTAAAAAAGATATTTGAGGAACATACCACGGTTCGAATGTATCCGATGACAGAGGCAGAGATAGATGCTTATATTGCTACAAAAGAACCGATGGACAAGGCAGGGGCTTATGCAATTCAGGGAAAAGGGGCGGTCTATATTCAAGGGATTGATGGAGAATACAATACAGTAGTTGGACTTCCTATAGCTAGAGTGTATCAGGAACTTTTGCTTTGGGATTTATAATCTATTGATCCATAAATAGTATTTTTTATGAGAGGGGGATGCTGGAATGGAAAGAAATGTCTATTCCGAGCCCGCTTGCGCTTAGCATTTCCTCGTAGCGGATACATAAGGCACGAAAGTACCGTGCCTAAGTGCCGATGGGAAATGATGACCCTGCA
>CAJUGZ010000356.1 GCA_910585855.1 uncultured Lachnospiraceae bacterium
GGACACATAAGGCACGAAAACACAGCAAGACCGTGCCTAAGTGCCGACGGGAAATGATGACCCTGCATAGCATTCCCTTCGGCTTTCGGCTGTGTATCGGCACTGGAAAATAAAGATACAGATATATTTTCCAGTCGTCAAAAGTTGTTTCCTTTGTATGAAAAATCCTAGGGAAATTTGAAAAGTTGTGGACTAGTGAAAAAATAAGTTAAAGCGTAATACGTGTTGGATTTGTGAAATTTTTTAAAATTAGCAATTTCAGTAAATAAATAATCTGCTTTAACCGATAACCTTTTTGTAGGATTAAGAAAGAAAGTGCCTTGGAAGAAAGGAGTTACAAGAAAAATGAGAATAAATACAAATGTATCTGCAATTATTGCAAATCATCATTTAAATAAGACAGATAATATGTTAAGCCAATCTATGCAGCGGTTGTCTTCAGGACTTAGACTAAATCGGGCGGAGGATGATTCGGCAGCGATTGCGATTGCAAAGAGGATGCATACACAGATCAATTCTATTTCCCAGACAGGGAGAAATGGAAATGATGGGGTTTCGGTAGTGCAGACAGCAGAGGGAGCATTAAATGAAGTACATTCGATGCTGCAGAGGATGCGTGAACTTGCTGTACAGGGAGCAAACGGCACCAATTCAGATGAAGATCGTGCAGCAATTCAGGAAGAAGTAGAAAATCTGAAAGAAGAAATTGTACGAATATCTGAACAGACTCAGTTTGGAAATATTACTTTGCTGGACGGAAGTTTGGATCGGCGGAGTTATTGTACAGCGACAAATCTGAATGGAGGAAAAATTCAAATTGCTGGAACGGATGTAGAAAATACTTCATCATTAGGAAGAGTGGTTTCTTCGACAGACAGTGTTCCGGCTAATACTTATGGAGTTAAGGTAACAGCAAAAGCAGAACAGGCAGAAGTAGGAATTAAACTAGCTGATAGTTTTTCAGGAACAGTAGATAACACAAATAAAGGAATTGTTAAGATTAATAGTGTGGAAATTAGTATAGAAGAAGGGGATACAAAAGAAACAATAGAATCTAAGATTATAGAAACTGCTTCAAAAATTGGTGCATCTTATATTAATGAAAAGTTTACGACAGATGAGTATGGTTCTGCTGCAAAAGTAAAGGTGGAGTTTTCGAATGATCAGGTAGCAGCTTTATTTGATACAACACCAACAGCGCAATATTCGGTAGAATCTGAGTCGATTGAAATGACAATTTCTGAAGCAGCTTTACCAGTAGGAACAGCAGGAACAATTGAAATTGATGGTGAATCAGTTAGTATTGAACTTTCTGATAGTAAAAATGATATAGAAAATAAATTGCGTGCTGCTGCTACTGCAAAGGGTATAAATTATGCGGATGGAACATTTAGCAAAAGTTCGGGTGAAAAGATAGAAATTGTTTTTTTAAATGATGATATGAAAAATTTATTTTCTACATCTCCGTCTGCAACAAAGTCAGTAGAAAAAAAAGGAAGAGATGTGGAGGCGACACTTAATATTGATAGTAATGGTACTAAGGGTTTTGCTTCAACAGCGAAGTGGTCGACAGAAAGAGATTATGTAACAATTACAGATAACAGCGGTTTTAATATGAGAGTAAAAGTAAGTGAGGTAGGAATATATTCGTTTGAAGTAACCGATATGGGAACAATGCCGATTCAAATAGGGATTGCAGAGGGGCAGATTCTGGATCTTCGTGTTCAGACGGTAGATCTTGAAACATTAAGTCTTACAAATGTAAATTGCAGTACAGAGGAAGGCTGCACCAATGCGTTGAAAGATTTAGATAAAGCAATCAGTTATATTTCTACAGTAAGAGGCTGTCTTGGTGCATATCAGAATCGTTTGGAGTCGGCAGTTCGTTCGATTGATGTAGCAGAGGAAAGTGCAACAGGGGCTTTATCTCAGATTGAAGATACAGATATGGCAGAAGAAATGACTTATTATACACAGATGAATGTGCTGACTCAGGCAGGAGTTTCTGTTTTGGCACAGGCAAATGAACGTCCACAGATAGTATTGCAGCTTTTACAATAATATTCCTAAAGGAGATCATTTCGGATGACGAAGGAAGAGATACAGATTTATACCCGTAGGATTAGTAATGGAAATAAAACGGATTTGGTAGTTACTACTTATGATATTATATTGACTTATTTTCATGATGCACGTTCTGCAATAGAGCGTAAAGAAGAAGGGCAGTTTGTCTGGAATCTAAAAAAGGCAGCGGATTTTATAAATGAGTTGATTCATGCACTAGACTGTCAATATCAGATTGGAAAAGATTTGCTTTCGTTGTATCGCTATATTCAAAATATTTTGACTCAATGTATGATAAAAAAGACAGAGAGTGGTTTAGATTCTGCAGAAAATATTATTACAAAATTAAAAGCAAGTTTTTCAGAAGTAGCGAAGCAAGATCATTCTGGTCCAGTAATTCAGCATGGCGGGCAGGTTTACGCAGGAATTACTTATGGCAGAGGAACATTAAATGAGTTATATGATAACAGCAGCCGTGGCTTCAAGGCATAGACCTTGAAGCCGTTTTTAGTATGGCGGGTATATCTATGTTTCCACGCACGCTTTCTCTTATCCTTTTGTATTCCGGCGTCCTGTCAGCATATAAGACTATATAAATCAAATATCCTGCATAGTAAGACTTCGTTTATTTTCTAATTCTTTTGCTTTTCCAATTAAGTAACTATATCTGGTTTGAATGGCTTTCAGTTCATAGATGTAGTAATCAATTAAATCCGGCTCTACTACATTTTCAAAATTGGAATAGGCACAGTCTAAATCCCATTTGGTCTGTGAAAGTTCCGACTGTAGGTACAGTTCGTCATAAGTTGGAACAGACGGAACTCGTTTTGCTTTTTTGGTGAATATCAACTGAAACTCCTCCTGTCTTTCAAATGGATTTGTGGATAAAAAATCCATTTTTATATAGTAAAGTATAGTCAATAAAATGGAAATATATTCAAAATGTTAGTTGGATAACGATAGAAATCATGTTTTATAAAAGAAATTTAGAGTATATCATATAAAAAAATATATGAAAAATCTATAATAATACGCATTTATTCAAGTATTTTTCCATAAAAATCTTTCTGTTTTACTCTTGCATTCTGCTGCTAGATATGTTATATTAGGAATACAAAAGGGAAAGTCATAGAAGCGGCTACCCCTCTGACAGAAACAGACTTTACCTTATTACAAGGTCAGCCGTCAACTATTGGTAGTAGTGGCGGCTATTTTTTTCCCTTAAAAATCTGACAACACAGACTAATTAAGG
>CAJUGZ010000357.1 GCA_910585855.1 uncultured Lachnospiraceae bacterium
TTTTTTTCACATACTGCTTCCATGCAGTGTGTGAAAAAAAAGGAGCGTGTTTAGCTCGCTTATGTATCGAAACGTAATTACTTTGTGGCAGGTAAAATCGTTTGAGATGTTCATTACGTTTTGGCTGCCATGCGAGCGAATTGCGCTCCGGTCTGTCCGGTTGGAAGCATAAAACGGCAGAAGTCTTAGAACTTCTTACTTTTCGGAAAATTGGAACAGCAGGCTGTCCACTGTTTTCGAATCTGGCGTCCTCTTCCCAAAAAAACTACTGAAACTATATAAATCTTCTTTTAGATTTTAACCCCCTACACACAAAAAAAGTTCTGCAAATAACGAAATCCCTTCGTACATTAACAGAACTTTCTTACTTTTATCTCTTATTTCCACCAAGCACAACTTCCCCCCTGAAAAGCTGACTTAAACGCAGCACTCACATAAGGATCATATCTGGTCGAACGTACAATATAATACAGCGAATCCTGTACACTGCTCTTTGTATGATAAGACCGGCTGGAAGTCAGTGCATCGAACGTATCACAAACCGCCAATATCCTTGCACAAAGCGGTATCTGCTCCCCGTTATAATTCAGCGGATAACCCCCTCCGCAAAATCGTTCATGATGCATCAGTACCCCAAACAAAATATCCGAATCTTTTTCTACCTCTGAAAGAAGACGATAACCATAAATCGAATGTTTCCGAATCTGAATCATCTCTTTTTCTGAAACACCGCACGGTTTTCTCAAAATATCCGTTCCTACCATAACCTTTCCAATATCATGGAGTACTCCGGCTATCACAACTTTTTCAAATTCGGCATCGCTTAACTCTAACTTCTTTGCCGTAACCCCTGCAAGCAGCCCTACGCCAATCATATGGTAAAACGTTTCTCCGTCAAATTCCCGTACTGTTTCAATCAAATAACTATATTTACTATATTTTTCATCTTCTTTTTCTGCCCCTAAAATCTCACGAAGCAACTCTGTAACCGGCTCTAACACTTCTGGTTCTAAATCAATTTCATATTCCGATACTACAGTATTCAGCGCACGAAGTCTGCTGTTTTTTGGTGTTATTTTCATTTGTTCCATTTTTTTCTCCTTTCCTACGCATCTTTCCATCTTATTCACAGCCAATTACCGGTAGGTCTATACAGCTAGAATCCGAAGCAAACCCCTCTTCAGATTCCAGCATCCTCTCAGAGAAACCTGAAAATTACTCCAAAAACCAAACTTGTAACTCAAACTAAGTACCTGTATAAAAAGACAGCGGCTTTTTGACTACGAAAAAAAAGGTTTTATTTATAAAATAATTGTACCACAAATTTCAAAAAAATGACATCAAAAAATAAAATTTATCCCATCACTCATTTTCCCTGTAAAAAATTCCTTCATCTGGAAGCTGCCCTCCCACCGAAGCAGGATTTTGCTGATACAACGTTTCCAAATATCCAAGAATTTTCTGTTCCATTTCTTCCCCACAAATAAAAGAAATATTACAATAAGGAATTGCCTTTGCCGCAATCGCTGCTTTAAAAATTCCATATTTTTCTACCAAAGAAGCACAGCCTTCTATCTCCTGATTTGCATAATCTGCCGATTCTTGATATTCTTCTAAAAATGCATTTACCAAATCCGGGTTTTCCTCGGCAAACGCCTTACGAACAACCAAAACGCCTGTTACTACCGTACTGTCTGCATTTACTGCCTCCCATTCTTCCGTAACACTAAGTGCAATCCGCAACTTTTCATTCTGCGACATAGCCACGGTTACATAAGGCTGAGGAAGCATAGCCACTGCATCTTCCGATTCTGCCAGCAAAGCGGCAACTTCGGCTGCCTCTGACCGATATTCAATCGTTACATCTTTTTCCGGATCTAACCCATAAGAATGTAACAGATAATTTAACGTATACTCCGGTGTTGTCCCCTGTCCAGTAGAATAAATCGTCTTTCCTCTTAAATCCTCCACACTTTGAATCGTTTCTCCAGTTTCTACCAGATAAAGCACACCAAGCGTATTAATTGCCGCAATTTGAATCTGTCCTTCCGTCTTCTGATACAGCACCGCTGCCAGATTACAAGGTACTGCTGCCAAATCCAATGTCCCTTGAACCAGCCCTGCACTTACTTCATCCGCCGTACCAAATATCTGAAACTGATAAGGATAAGCAGTCAAACCATCCTCTGCATCCTGCATCAGCTTTACCATTCCAATCGCCGTAGGTCCGGTCATTGCTGCAATTTCAGCCCCTTCTTCCTGCTCTTTCTCTTCTTTCTCTGTTTCCTGCTGTATCGATTCCTTTTCTGTTGTTTCACTTGTTTCGGTTGTCTGTAATTGACTTGTTTCTATCATTTGACTAGTAGTTTCGGTATTCTGTACAGTAGTTGCCGTACTTGTTTCTGTTACATTTCCCTGCCCAAAACCACATCCAGTCAAAGCCGCTGCCAAAAATACTGCCGCTGCTATTCTAACCATTCCTTTTTTCATTTTGCTCTCCTCTTTTCTTTTCCTTTTATTTTCTAAAGAAAATCCGATTTTTAAACCCTAAAATTTTCGTATCGAATCTCCGCTGTCATCTGTATTTTCAATCGAACGAATTTCCACATAATAACTATAATCCTCACGAACCTTTACTTCTACCCGCTCTCCCACTTTATGCCCTAAAATTGCCTTTCCTATCGGAGATTCAATGCTGATATATCCCTTTAAAGAATTTCCCCGAATGGATGTCACCAATTTAAATGTCTGTACTTCGTCGTCCTCCTCAAAGTAAAGCTCCACCGTATTATTCATTCCAACTTCATCTGCATTAGACTGTTCCGTCACAATTTCCGCATTTTTTAACATTCTCTCTAAATATCGAATCCGCCCCTCGTTCTGATTCTTATCCTTTTTCGCTGCATAGTACTCAAAATTTTCACTTAAATCACCCTGTGCCCGTGCCTCTTTTACTGCTTCAATCGCATTTTTTCGAACTACCAGCTTTCGGTACATAATCTCTTCCTGAATCTTTTTTACATCATTCTCTGTTAAACGCTCACCCATCCCATATCCTCTCTTACTTTTTCATTTTTTTCAATACCCTACACTTTTTCCTCTTTCATTGTAATCTTATTGGTATTTGGACAAATAACAGTATCCAAACAGTTTCGGAATCCAAAAACAGCCAGATTCGAAAACCTTGGGCAGCCTGCAGTGACTTTGGAAAAAAGTTAGAAGTTCTTGGACTTCTGCTTTCAAACCTAAGATTTTTTTCACATACTGCTCCCATGCAGTGTGTGAAAAAAAAGGGG
>CAJUGZ010000358.1 GCA_910585855.1 uncultured Lachnospiraceae bacterium
AGGCTGCCCACCGTTTTCGAATCTGGCTGTTTCTTGACCCCGGAACAAAAAAGAATTACATCCAAACGTTACTGAAAACTTATAATAAAATATCATTTTTACCGCTATCCAACGAACAGCGAGAGGCGGTTTGCTCCTGTCCTTTGCCAGCGACTTCGGAGAACGGTTAGAAAGTCTTGGGCTTCTGTGGAAACACCTAGAATTTTTTGCATATCCTGCTTCTATGCAGGGTATGCAAAAAAAGGGGTGTGTTTAGCCCGGATAATAGGAAAGCGATGGCTTTGTAGCTGGTAAAATCCTTCCTTACACCAATTACGTTTCGCTTGTAGTGAGGGCGAATTGCGCCCCGGTTCGTACGGTTGGATGAATCTAAATCAGAAGCCTTAGACTTTCTTACTGTTTGGAGCGGAGCAAGCAAAGGACAGGAGCAAACCGCCTCTTGCGTCCGGTGAAAGTCAGCAGTATCCTATCTCCAAAAACCAAATGAAAGATAAAAACAGGATACATTTACAAAGCTACAAAAGTGTTGATTGGTATGTAATTTTTTTATGGTTTGAATAATGGAATTGTGCAAATAAAAAATTTATTTTGTTATAATGGGTTTATCAGAAAGAGGTGAGATTCGGATGAAGCTGACACAGGCTCAGAAAGAAGAAGTTAATCAGATACAAAGAGATCTGATAGAGCAAATAGGAGATAGAGAGGTTACAATAGAATATACGGCAGCAGCTATGATGGAGCTTTGTGAGAATTTAGATTATGATATAGCGGTTTCGACTTGCCAACGTATTTGGCAGGGTGCAAAGGAACTGTATCGGCTTTGTAGGGAGAGCGATGCAGTGACAGAACCAGACTATGTGGAGCAAATGTTGGATCGGATAACAGAGCAGATGAGCAAAGAACAAAGAAAGGGATTTTTTTTATTAGCGTTGGATTCTTTTGAAAAAAATCAATTTTCTTCGTCAGAAACTGCTAATCGGGCGGCAAAGACAGAACAGGAATTAAAGGAGATACTTTCTGACCGGATTCGGATATTTTCAAAAGATGTGCTGCAGGATATGGCAGAAGCAGTAGAGGAATTTGGTGGGGTGTATAAAAGTGAAGAAACTTTGTTACGGCAAAGAATGGCAAAAGAGGATGCTTTTTTATTTGCTGTATCGATTTATCTTGCTGGGTTAAACGGGATTCTTCCGCAGGAGTTTGGAGAGTATCCAGAGCTGCTTGGGATTTGTTCGGCAGTGCAGATGGTATTGTTTTTGTACTGTGAGGAATTTTTAGAAAAGGGATCGGAAGATATTTGGATTTTTTCTGATATGGTTTCAGGTCTGATCTGTGCAGCATTTGGAGCAGCATTGATGCTGACTTCTTCTGTAGCTGGAATTGCAGCCGAATCCGTGCTGCTTGCAATGGAATTTAACCAGCTTGGGTTTTTTATTAGTATTTTTTGTTCAGCGGCACTTTCTGTCTGGTTTGTTGCAGGAGGTTTGATGTTTGTAAAGGGTGTGGGAACAGTAATTGCATTGTGTATGAAAAAGATTAGGGAACAGCGGCAGGAAAGAGAAGTACAGCCTGCGTATTCGGAACAGAGCGGAACGGTTCAAACAAAAGCTGGATGGCAAAATCAAAAAGATACAGAAGAAGAGCAGATACGGGCTAGGGTTGTGCCAAATGGGTTTTAAGGTAAAAGTAGAATAGAAAAATCAACAGAGTGAAAAGGAAAATTATTAGGAGGAATTAATTATGAATCGAAAAATATCAGAAAGTGAAATTTGCATGGTGCAGGAATTGACTGCTGAAATAAAAAATGAAGTAAATCCAGATCTTTCTTTAGAGGAAAATATGCAGATTTCTCTTGCAGACAGAATAGAAAATTTGGATGCGGAAAAGGCAGTAGAGGAAATTTGTGATGGGATACATCAGTTTGAGGATGTATTTGAACAGTTGGATCAGAAAGAGGATCGCAAAGCATTTATTGTAGATATTTTAAATCATTCTGAATTAAACGAGAAAACGGTACAGGAACAATATACATTTTTAGCAGAAGTAATGGAAGCATTTGCAAAGGAAGCCGCTGATCATCCAGAATATGATCTGGACGAATTGGATAGTTTTTGTATTAAAAAGGATACAGAAGTGACAGCAGAAGAGTTAGAGCAGTTAAAAGAATTAGTAGCGGAATATCTGGATGAATTTTCTTTGCTTCATGGGGAAGAAGAGGCTTTTGGGACACTGTTTGATACGATAGGGAAAGAGGCACAGGAAAAACTTTATAATATTTATGAAAATGAGAAATATTATATTGCTTTGGCAATTTATATTCTTCAGATGCAGGGTAAGATGAAATCTCTTTCTGCTGGGATAGGAGCAAAAGAGATTGGGGCGGCTGTAGCAGCATTTTTTGCTTCGATGAAGGCTCGATTGGCAGGAGCATTGGGAAAGATTCCTTGGGAGAAAGTGTTAGAGATATTAAAAAAGATTGCAACGGCAGCTATGACAGTATTTATTTGTGTGGCAGCGGCAGTGATTGTGATTAAAGTACAGAAAGTTGTATTTTTCTTGGCAACAGCTTTGCTTGGATATGGAATAATTGGTATATTGGCATCAGCGGCACTTTCGGTTGGATGTGGTGTAAAAACGGCAGATTGGCTGATTAGGATGAGAAATCAGACTGCAGAGTTTTTTGAAGAGAGTGCAGATTTTGTAATGGAAAAATATGAGGTTGTAAAGAAATGGGTTTTGGAAACGGCACTTCCTGCTTGGAAAGAGTTTTGGAGGAAGTTAAAGGAGAGAGTGGATTGCTATATTAAGAAATGGCAGCCTGCAAAGGAAGATACACAGGAGCAGAAGGAAGAGTTTGAGTTGGAAAAGGATGTTGTTGTGGAGGCATAAATACGATTGAGGTAAATTTAGGCGGGAAGGATGGCGGTTTGCTAAGATTGTTGTGTTATAAGAAAGGGGTTGATGGAGGACGCCGGATGGTTAGATGCTAGAGGACGCCAGATACGAAACCCCTAGGCAGACTGCTGTTCCGGTTTCCAAAAAGTAAGAAGTTCTAAGACTTCTGCATCCTAGCGCATCCAACCAGACAGACCGGGGCGCAATTCGCCCTTATGGCAGTCAAAACTTTACTGAGTACCAAAGGGTGTAATCTACCGCAGCAAAATGGTTTTTCTTTCATACGGGCTAAACACGCCCCTTTTTTTGCATACCCTGCATGGAAGCAGG
>CAJUGZ010000359.1 GCA_910585855.1 uncultured Lachnospiraceae bacterium
GCGGAGCAGGCAAAGGACAGGAACAAACCGCCTCTGGCGTCCGGTGAAAGCCAACCCTTTCCGGCAGCATCCTATCCTCAAAATTATCATGGAAATGGACTGGTCAGCTACTAAATAGCGGCAGGTAGCAAGAAGCCCTTGCTTTTAGGGAAATGTCAACCCTTTGTAAAAGAAGTATTCTGCCGTCTATATGTATCATTATCTTTCTGGCTTAATTCCATCTCCACTTGTGCCTTTTTTTGCTCAAGTTCTCTGATTTTCTTTTCATCTCCAAAAGCGGATCGGATCTGTTGTTCTAACTGCTTCTTTTTTTCTTTCAATTTCTGAATTTCTCTTTCTACTCTATCTGTATTCCCTATACATATTTCCTCTTTCTCCGGTTTATCTGCATCTGCTTTTGGCGGTTTACCATCCTTTTCTTCTGTCCGATTTTTCTCATTCTCAGGATTTAATTGATTCAATTTTTCAAAAAACACCTTTCGATTTCCGTTTTCATCCTGCCCCACCCGATACAGACCGCTAGGTTTTTCACCTGATTTTTCACTGCTGATATATTCGTCCTGCAATTTTGACTTTTTATCCGATGCTGCCTCAGCCTGTTCTTTTTTTACTTCCTCTGCTTTTTTTGCTTTTTCAAGTTCCTGTTTTTCTTTCATTTGTTCCGCATAATTCGTTTTAAAATTACTATAGCTTCCACTGATTTCCATTGACATAAATCTACCTCCTAAATTTATACTGTCAGACAGTATTATTTATAAAATCCTGTCTTCTATTTCCTTTTTCGGCGGCTGCCAGCGGGGAATTAATCCATTTGCTGTAAAATGTTTTCTGGATGCTGTGGAATGATTAACAGCACATGAAGAACAAATATATTCTCCTGTGTTTCTATATTCATAGCACCGTTATATTTTTCGGTCACCGTTTTTATATTTGACAGACCTGTCCCTTTTTTGAACAGACCTTTTCCATAAAAGCTGTTCTCAACTTCCATCATAAGAAAATCTCCCTGTATACGCCCGGATACATGGATATATTTCTCTGTCCCGGCGTCCAGACTCTTACACGCACAGATTGCATTATCCAAAGCATTTGACAGAACAATACAGATATCTATATCCCTTAAACCACAAGGATATGGCAGAAGAAGTGAACAATTCACATCAATTCCCATACTTTTTGCAATCCCCAATTTATTCCCTACTAAGATATCCGCCACCGGATTATTGGTACTGCAAGGAAATGACATTTTTTCCGCTATATCATCCATATCCTCAATATAACTTACAGCCTCCTCCAATTTTCCACTCTGTAAAAGTTCTTTTACTACTGCAATATGATTTTTTATATCATGGCGGAATGACTTTGTTTTTTCATAACGTGCTTTTGCTTCTTCTACATATTGATTTAAAGAATATTCCTCTTGTTCTAATAGTGATAATTCTGTACTAAGCCGAAAATTCTGCAGCAATTTCTTATAAGCAAATAAGATACAAAACAAACTTGCGATTCCTAAAAGCTGTACTACAAGCATCTGATAGTGATTTGCATATACTGTAACTTTGTCTGTGTCTGTAATCACACTGCTGTATAAAACAGAATTAATATATTCTTCCATAATAAATATCATTAAAACTGGGATAAATACCAAAAACATATACCGCTTTTCCATATCCCCATAATAAGAAAAATACCAATATACCATATAGCAGCAAGCCCCTGTCAGCAGCAGGGACACGATCTCTCCTAACAGCATAAACACAATGCCAATTTTATTCTGATGAAAGGAAGATACCAGTGGATAGAAAACACTCAGAGGAACTTTCACTATTCCATAACAAAGCTGCATCATCTCAACTACCAGTGCCGCATATAATACAACAGATTTCCAATCGGCATGAAATATGAAAATTCCGGCTGCTGCAAGCAAAAGGAAATATACTCCAAATTCAGCAACTGCCCCTATCGGAACAAAATGCATAACGACAATCGCACATACTGCAAACAGGAAATAAAAATAAAACTTTACTTTTTTATGAAAAAACCGAGCAAAAAAATAAAATCCGAAAAGCATCTGAACACTTCCCATAATATATCTAGTAAAAAAATCCATCAAATCGACCACTTTATGTTCCTCCTATATAAGAATTTTACACAAATTTAAAAATTCCTACATATTTTTCATATACTGCAAAATAACATTAGAAAACTCCTTACTGCGTAATCGTGATACAGGTATCTCCTTACCGCCTTCCATATATGCTGTGCCATTTTTATAGCTTTTTAAATATCTTAAATTAATCAAAAAACTCCTATGACATCGAAAAAATCTATTGTCCAGCTTTGTTTCTAAATTTTCAATCCGATCATAAAAATCAATTACTTCAGAAGAAGCCAACTGCAGATATACTTTTCTATCAATAATTTCACAAAAAACAATATCTTCTAAAGAAATAATACGGCTTTCATATCCTTTTTGAATCAATAAATTTGCCTCACTGGCATTTTTTATAGAAAGAAAAAGACGTTCCATTGTCTTTTCAAAATACTTTTTTTCTATTGGCTTTACCAGATAATCATACGCCTGCACTTCAAAAGACTGAAAAACCATTTCTTTTAATATCGTAATAAAAATTAAAAAACCCTGAAATCTGCGTTTTCTCAGTTTCCTTGCTGTTTCCATACCATCTAACCCTTGCATTTGAATATCTAGAAATAAAATATCGATTGTTTTATCATATTTTAATAATTCTTCACCAGATGAAAACTGCAAAATAATAGTTTCCATATTCTTTCTACAAAAAAAATCAGATATCATTGTCCGAATCCTGTCTGATATACCTTTCTCATCGTCACAGACTGCAATACGAATCATATTCTCACCTCAACTACTCTTTTATCTGTCTTCCTCTCTTTAAGCGTTCTATCCCTTTTTCATTACTTTTTTCGACTGTCGAAAGCATCTAATTAACAGATTTGCTGTAAAATGTTTTTTGAATGTTGTAAAATGAAAATCGCATACCAATCCACGATTTTACACTTTTGTGACTTTGTGAGTTCATCCTGTTTCTATCTTTCATTCGGCTTTTGGAGATAGGGATGCTGCCAGAAAGAATTGGCTTTCACCGGACGCCAGAGGCGGTTTGCTGCTGTCTTTTGCCTGCTCCGCTCCAAACGGTAAGAAAGTCTAGGGCTTCTGATTTC
>CAJUGZ010000360.1 GCA_910585855.1 uncultured Lachnospiraceae bacterium
TCCTGCTTCTATGCAGGGTATGCAAAAAAAGGGGCGTGTTTAGCCCAGAGGATAGAGAAGAGGATGTTTTATGGTTGATAAAATCCTTCCTTACACTTATTTCGTTTCGGTTATTATGAGGGCGAATTGCGCCCCGGTTCGTCCGGTTGGATGAACCGAAATCAGAAGCCCAAGACTTTCTTACCGTTTGGAGCGGAGCTGGCAAAGGACAGGAACAAACCACCTCTGGCGTCCGGTGAAAGCCAATCCTTTCTGGCAGCATCCTATCCTCACTTAGTTTATAGGTTTATCCTGAGAATCTGAAGGGAGGGCTGGACAATCGTTGAGAATGGTGTATAATTAAATTGTTAATTAATATAAAGTAGGTATAGAAAGTGGAGGTTTTATGAAGGAGAAAACGGTTACTGGAGCGCAAAAAACAAAAGGATTTCATAGTTTAACGGTGATGTTGGTTTCTATTATTTGTATTATGGTGTCGATTCCTACGATTGGATTGGCATGTTTGGGTATTTATTACTTGAAACAGTCGATGAATGAATCGGTGGAAGTCTATGAGGAAGCGATAGCAGACGGTTATACTATGGAAATAAAATCTCAGGTACAGGGAGCAATAGCTGTAATACAGAGTTATTATGAGAAAAGCCAGAGAGGTGAAATTACAGAGGAAGAAGCAAAGAAGATGTCGACAGAAGCGGTTCGTGCTATGCGGTATCGGGAGGATGCATCTGGGTATATTTGGATAGATGGGATTGATTATGTGCTGGTGATGCATCCGATTTTAACACAGCAGGAAGGAAGCAATCGTTATGATTTAACGGATCAAAATGGTGTGAAGGTAACACAAAGTATTGTAAATTCTGCAAAGAGTGGCGGAGGATATAATGAATTTTATTTTACCAAATCGGATGGTGTAACCGTCGCTCCGAAAATTGCTTATACGGAGTTGTTTGAGCCGTGGGGATGGGCAGTTGCTACTGGAAATTATGTGGATGATATGAATGAGAAAATCGACAGCAGAAAGGGGTATATTCAGGAAGAATTTTTAAAGATGCTTCAAATCTATATGATTGCGGCAGTTGTTATGTTGATTACAGCACTGATTATATCTGTGATAAGCGGATTAAAGATTACAAAAGGAATTAAGCTGGTGGAAGAGCATCTTCATCAAGCAGCTATGGGAAATTTGAATTTTACCGTAAGACCTGCTTTGCTGAGGCGTGCGGATGAGATTGGAGAGATGGCTCGTTCGTTGGAAAATGTGCGGTGTTCGCTGGCAACTATGCTTGGCAGTGTGGTTCATACAGGAGAAACGTTAAGTCAGAGCAGTGAAAAGTTTAATGTGAAGTTTGGAGATATTTTAAATAGTATTCAAAATACAAATCAGGCACTTGAGGATTTGGCACAGGGAGCAACTAATCAGTCTAATGAAACAGAAACAGTAAATGAAAAGATTGTGGAGTTGGGCAATGTAATTGAAGTGGAAAAAGACGGAGTACATAAATTGGAAACGGCAGTATCTGCTATGGCAGAGTATTCTGTAGGGGCTTCAGAGAGTATTAAGGAATTGGATCAGATTACAAAGATGACGATTGAGGCAATCGATGTAGTATCGGAGCAAACAAATAAAAATAACGATTCGGCGGCAGATATTAATAAAACAATTGAAATTATCAAAGGATTGGCGGCTCAGACAAATTTACTTTCTTTAAATGCCAGTATAGAGGCAGCCAGAGCGGGAGAAGCGGGCAGAGGGTTTGCTGTTGTGGCAGAGGAGATTAGAAATCTTTCGGAGGAGTCTTCGCAAAGTGCGCAGGAGATTGAGAGTATTGTAAGGGAATTGGTTGGAAATGTAAAGAGTTCTGTTAATAAGATGAATGAAGTTACCGACAATGTACAGAAACAGCAGCAGTGCTTGGAGGAAACTAGGACGGCATTTTTGTCTTTAAATAAAGAAGTTACTTTAGTAGAAAAGGTTACAAAAGAGATTGGCAGTCAGACAGATGTTTTGAGTTCTTTAAAGCAGATTGTAACAGATTCGGTAAATAGTCTGGCTAGTGTGGTGGAAGAAAATGCTGCTTCTACAGAAGAAACCAGTGCCAGTATGATGCTTTTATCTCAGACAATTGGAGAGTGTACAAAGGATACGCAGGGGCTGGTGGAATTGAGCCGGAAGCAGAATGAACAGGCAAGTAAATTTCAGCTATAAAAAAGTGGTATGAGGGGAACGCTGGAATCGAAAAGAAGGTCTGCTCCGAATTCGGAGCAGACTTTCCTTCCGATTTTGGCGTCTTTTTCGAGAAGACGAAAATTTTTATTATAAGAAATTTTATAAGGGAATTAGACATGTAGGTCAAGTGAAGAGTAAAAAGTGGGTTTATGGATATTGGGGGAGAGTGTTTGATGTTATGTAAAGTAATAGGGATTATGGCTGAGGAGGAAAACGGCAGTGGTTATTTTTAAGGAGAATGAGTTGGATGTTAAGACGTATCTTGCGCTTCGAAAGGCAGTAAAGTGGAAAAAACTTTCTTTAAGGCAGGCGGAGCTTGCATTGAAGAATAGTATTTATACGTTGGTTGCATTGGACTGTGGGATACCAGTAGGAATGGGAAGATTGGTTGGGGATGGTGCGGTTATCTGCTATATTCAGGATTTAATTGTAGTTCCGCAGGCGCAGGCGATGGGAATCGGAGGGCAGTTAGTAGATATGTTGATTGAGTATTCGGAATCGATTCGAATAGAGGGAACAGAGATGATGTTGGATCTGATGTGTGCAAAGGGGAGAGAGGAATTTTATAAAAGTCATGGTTTTTTGGCACGTCCTACGGAAAATCTAGGACCGGGAATGATTCAATACCTAAATGATAAAAGTTAGGGGAAAAAGACAGATTTCACACTTTGTAAATTTATTCTGTTTCTATCTTTTATTTGGCTTTTGGAGATAGGATAGGATACTGTTGATTGGCTTTCACAGGACGCAAGAGGCGGTTTGCTCCTGTCTTTTGCCTGCTCCGCTCCAAACGGTAAGAAAGTCTAGGACTTCTGATTTCGGTTCATCCAACCGGACGAACCGGGGCGCAATTCGCCCTCACCA
>CAJUGZ010000361.1 GCA_910585855.1 uncultured Lachnospiraceae bacterium
TGAACCGAAATCAGAAGCCCTAGACTTTCTTACCGTTTGGAGCGGAGCAGGCAAAAGACAGGAGCAAACCGCCTCTGGCGTCCGGTGAAAGCCAACTCTTTCCGGCAGCATCCTGTCTACAAAAGCCTAATGAAAGGATACGAAAAATAAGATTGACAAATGCTGTAAATGTTGGTATTATAACTTTCAGTGATAAACGGATAAAAACAGCGAAATAGGGAGAAAAAAGAAAAAGGTGGGTTTTGCAATGAGAAGAATGGTATTATCTATTTTGGTAGAAAATACAGCCGGTGTATTAAGCCGTGTATCAGGGCTTTTTAGCAGAAGGGGATACAATATCGACAGTTTGTCGGCTGGAGTAACAGAAGATCCAAGATATTCCAGAATGACAGTCGTAGTAACCGGAAATGACGAGATTCTTGAGCAAATTGAGAAACAGCTTGCCAAATTGGTAGATATAAAGGAAATTGTGGAATTAAAAGATGGAGCTTCTGTATGCAGAGAATTGATTCTTGCCAAGGTAGCTGTGACTGCAGAGCAAAGACAGCAGGTTATTGCGATTGCTGATATCTTCCGGGCAAAGATTGTGGATGTTTCACCGGATTCTTTGATGATGGAGCTAACCGGAAATCAGGCAAAAGTAGATGCGTTTATTAATTTATTGGAAGGGTATGAGATTATGGAACTTGTGCGGACAGGAATTACCGGTCTTGCCAGAGGAGTCTGTGAACATACGCTTATGGAATAAATAGTTTGGTTATACATTTTTGCATAACGCAGATTTTTTATTATATATTATTTGCTATAGTATTTTTTATTTTTAAATAAGAAATGTGGAGGAGAGAAAAATGGCAAAGATTTATTATCAGGAAGATTGTAATTTATCTTTATTAGAAGGGAAAACAATCGCAGTAATCGGTTATGGCAGTCAGGGACATGCACATGCATTAAATGCTAAGGAGTCAGGATGCAATGTGATTATTGGTCTTTATGAGGGAAGCAAGTCATGGGCAAAGGCAGAGGCACAGGGCTTTGAAGTATACACAGCAGCAGAAGCAGCAAAGAGAGCAGATATTATTATGATTTTAATTAATGATGAACTGCAGGCTGCTATGTATAAAAAGGATATAGAGCCAAATTTGGAAGCAGGCAATATGCTGATGTTTGCACATGGATTTAATATTCATTTTAATCAGATTGTTCCTCCAAAGGATGTGGATGTTACTATGATTGCACCGAAAGGACCGGGACATACTGTAAGAAGCGAATATCAGGAAGGAAAGGGTGTTCCTTGTCTGGTAGCTGTTCATCAGGATGCAACAGGAAAGGCATTGGATATGGCTTTGGCTTATGCCTTGGCGATTGGCGGGGCACGTGCAGGCGTTTTGGAAACGACATTCCGTACAGAAACGGAAACGGATCTTTTTGGAGAGCAGGCTGTGCTTTGCGGCGGTGTTTGTGCTTTGATGCAGGCAGGTTTTGAAACTTTGGTAGAAGCTGGATATGATCCTCGAAATGCATATTTTGAATGTATTCATGAGATGAAATTGATTGTGGATTTGATTTATCAGTCTGGTTTTGAAGGGATGCGCTATTCGATTTCGAATACGGCAGAGTATGGAGATTATGTAACCGGACCAAAGATTATTACAGAAGAAACCAAGAAGACAATGAAGAAGATTCTTGCTGATATTCAGGACGGAACATTTGCAAAGGACTTTTTGCTGGATATGTCGGCTGCAGGCGGACAGGCTCATTTTAAGGCTATGCGCAAACTTCATGCAGAGCATCCGGCTGAATTAGTTGGAAAAGATATTCGGAAGCTGTATAGCTGGAATAATGAAAATGATAAATTAATTAATAATTAGTTTTTTGGTTGAAAAACCGACAGACTGCATAGGGCGAAAGAAGCAGAATTTGCAGTTTGTCGGCTTTTTGTTTGTATCATTTTGTAGTTAAAAATATTTTGCAATTTTTAAAAAAATATATATATTTTTGTATAGGATGTCGATATTATAAATATATTGTGGGATGAAAATAAAGTGATTGGAGGAAAAAGCCGTTATGATACAGGCGATGGATGCATATAACAATATGACAAAGAAAACTTCAGTGGTGCAGGATAATCGATTGTCTTTGGGGCAGTCGGGACAGGTGCAGGAGTTTTCTAGTGTTTTGGAAACACAGACGATTTCTGGACAAGCAGCGGATTTGAAGTCGGTAGATATGGATGCGATTTTTGCAAAGGCATCTGCTGCATATGATGTGCCGGTAAATTTAATTAAGGCAGTGGCAAAAGTGGAATCCAATTTTAATCCAAAGGCGGTTTCCTGCTGCGGGGCACAGGGAGTAATGCAGCTTATGCCTTCTACAGCAAGAGGGCTGGGTGTTTCCGATCCGTTTGATGCAGAACAAAATGTTATGGGAGGAACAAAGTATCTTTCTCAGATGCTGGATCGCTATGACGGGGATGTGAAGCTGACATTGGCAGCTTATAATGCCGGAGCTGGAAATGTTGCGAAATATGGCGGAGTACCTCCGTTTAAAGAAACACAGGCATATGTAAAAAAAGTAATGGAAAATATGGGAGAGGAATTGGATGCTCCGGTTATCAGTGCGGCTAATATAGAGGAAAAAACAGATGCCAAGAGGGAAGATCTTATATATTATCGGGTGACGGCTGCCGATTTGGATTATACACAAAGCGATTATGAGCGGTTTTTAAATGTATATAATGAAATGAAAGCATGGAATAGTCTTCGGGCTGTGTATGAAAATTTTGATCCTGTAATAAAAGAGGAACAAGGGGGGCGCTAAAGTCTAAAGTGAGGATAGGATGCTTGGCTTTCACCGGACGCAAGAGGTGGTTTGCTCCTGTCCTTTGTCTGCTCCGCTCCGAACGGTAAGAAAGTCTACGGCTTCTGATTTTGGTTCATCCAACCGGACGAACCGGGGCGCAATTCGCCCTCACTACAGGCGAAACGTGATTGGTGTAAGGAAGGATTTTACCAACCATAAGATAGTCGCTTTCCTATTATCCGGGCTAAACACGCCCCTTTTTTTGCATACCCTGCATAGAAGCAGGA
>CAJUGZ010000362.1 GCA_910585855.1 uncultured Lachnospiraceae bacterium
GAGCAGGCAAAGGACCAGAGCAAACCACCTCTTGCGTCCGGTGAAAGTCAATATTTTTCGGCAGTATTCTATTCTCAGTTTCAAAAAGTTTGCAGTATTATTGATGTAATGATATAATGGAAGATAGTTGTTTTGGTTATGTTTTTTTGTAGGGAGGGTAGAAATGATATATCAGGGATTTGATGGAGCGATAGAAGAATTGGTTAGTCAGAAATTGGATGAGATAGAACAAAAGGAGCAGGTACAGATTCTTTATGCAGCAGAATCTGGCAGCAGGGCTTGGGGTTTTGCTTCGCCGGATAGTGATTATGATATTCGTTTTATTTATATAAGACCGGTGGAATTTTATCTGCGATTGGAGGAAAAAAAGGATTTTATTAATTGGGAATTAAATGATATTTTAGATATTAATGGATGGGATCTGTCAAAAGTACTGCAGCATTTTCATAAGTCTAATGCAACATTATATGAGTGGAGTCATTCGCCGATTGTTTATCGTATGACAAAAAGGTGGGAGCGAATCGCTTTGGTTTCAGAGGAATATTTTTCTTGTAAGGCAAGTTTGTATCATTATTATGGAACGGCAAATAAAAATTTTTACGAACATTTGCAAAAGGAATGGGTGACTTATAAAAAGTATTTTTATGTACTGCGTCCGATTCTTGCCTGTCGGTGGATTGAGGAAAGGAAAAGTCCGCCGCCTGTGCTGTTTTCGGAGTTGATGAGAACGATGTTGGAAGAGGAACAGCAAGAATTGGTGCAGAATTTGGTGGAGCAAAAAAAGCAGATGGCAGAGGCAGAGAAAGGGGAGAGGATTGATTTATTAAATCAGTATATTGAAGAAAAATTGATTTGGTATAAGGAAAAATTACAGCATATGGAGGACGATAGAAATCCAGATTGGGAAAAACTAAATCAGATATTTTTGGAGAGTTTATCGATATAGAGAAGAGGTTTTTTAGAGTGAAAAAGGAGTAGGGAAAATAGTAATTTCCCTACTCTTTTTGACAGTTTTTTATTGATTGTTAAGATATAGAAAGTATTTTTTAGGCTTTTTTCTTTGTAAATGATGGATTAAATGCATAGAAATTTTTTGCATTTAATTCGTCTTGGATTATCCGCAGACCTTCACCGAACCGGGAGGATAGAAGTAAAAGATTTGTTAAATGTTCCAAGTGATTTCCATATTGCCGTCTGCAATTTTTATTATCTTAATAAATGTATCGATTACCATTTGTCTGTCCTCAAAGGAGAGTGTTTCCCATGTTTCTACAGGATTAGCGGTTTGTTTTAATTTGCCTTTTGTTTCTGTGATATTAACCATAACGATTTCTTTTTGTAAGGTTTTTCGTTCTGCGTCTAGTTCGGATATTTTTTTGTCTATGTATTTTATTAAAACATTGCTTGCCCCGGATATTTTGGAGAGAAGTTCTTTGATTTCTTCTTCAAGTTGTGTCAGACGGATTTTTTTTGCTGTGTTCTCTTGGTTCTCTTTGGTATCAGTTATGCAGGAGAGATTTTGAAATTCTGAAAGTCTTTTTTTGATTGCACCAAACATATATTCTTCTAAAACATCTGCATAAATTGTGCAGCCTGCTCCTGTGCAGCAGCTTTTATGGTTTCCTGACTGGCTGCAGACAAGGTAACGTTTCCATTTTGTGTTTGCTTTGCGGATTGTCAGTGCATAGCCGCAGTTGCCGCATTTTACTTTGCCTGCAAGCCATGAGTTTTTTGCTTTACAGGTCTTTGCAGATTGTCTGTTGTTCAGACATCGTATACGGCAGGCTAACCACGTTTTAGAGGAGATAAAACCTTTATGCGGTGCAAGAACAATTTCTTTATCGGACAGGTCACTTTGTTTTCTTGAAGTGGAAATTGTACCCTTGTAGAGATAGCAAGCGTTGTAACCCGTGAAATCACTTGCCGGGTTATAGATGTTTGCACCTTGACTTTGGAAAAATTGATATACATCAATATCGGCTTTCACATAGATAGGATTGCGGAGCATTTCACTGATACGGGCAGTATTCCAGTTTGCACCTCGCAGATTTTTTATTTGGTGTTCATTTAAATATTGTACAATATCTCCAAGGGAATTATCTGTGTCTGCATACATGGAGTAAATCAGTTTGAGCTGTTCGCTTTCCTCTGGGATTTCCTCATACATGGAAGTGTGAATATTGTCAATAACCGTGTTCGTTAAACGGTAGCCGTAGGGAATACGCCCGCCCATATAGAAGCCATGCCTGCACCTTGCATAATAAGCGTCTATTACCCGTTTTTGTATGGTTTCTCGTTCTAGTTGAGCGAATACGATACAGATATTTAACATTGCTCTGCCGATTGGTGTGGACGTGTCAAATTTTTCTGTGGAAGAAATAAACTCTACATGATATTTCTGAAATAGTTCCATCATATTTGCAAAGTCTAGAATAGAACGGCTAATACGGTCGAGTTTATAGACAATAACCTGTTTAATTTTTCCTGCACGAATATCAGTCATCATATTTTCAAAACCGGGACGGTTTGTATCTTTGCCTGAAAAACCTTTGTCTGTATATTCGATATAGGCTTCTCCATGGGTTTCATATCTGCAATGTGTAAGCTGACTTTCTACAGATATACTGTCCTTTTTTTCGACTGACTGTCTGGCATATAATGCATGATACATTCTATCTACCTCCTAAAACGTATGTATATCTACAAAATAATCCTATTGCTTTTATCAGGATAAACTTAAAAAAGATAAACTTTTGATTTTACGAGAAAATGGGATAAGAACTTTTTAGAATTTTCAAATGGAAATTCGCTGGCAGTGTACGATTTTTATAGAGAGGGAGGACGCCAGATTCGAAAACGGTGGGCAGTCTGCTGTTCCGGTTTCCAAAAAGTAAGAAGTTCTAAGACTTCTGCCTTTTCATTCATCCAACCAGACAGACCGGGGCGCAATTCGCCCTCATGGCAGGCGAAATGTAATTGGTGTAAGGAAGATTTTACTAGCCGTAAGACAGCCACTTTCCTATTATCCGGGCTAAACACGCCCCTTTTTTTTCACACCCTGCATGAAAG
>CAJUGZ010000363.1 GCA_910585855.1 uncultured Lachnospiraceae bacterium
TGCATATCCTGCTTCCATGCAGGGTATGCAAAAAAAGGGGCGTGTTTAGCCCGTACTATAAGAAAGAGAACACTTATATCTGGAAAAAACCTTCCTTACACCATCAAAGCTTCGCCTTCCATACGGGCGAATTGCGCCCCGGTTCGTCCGGTCGGATAAACTATGGGCAGAAGCCTTAGAACTTCTTGCTTTTTGGAGACCGGAACAGCAGAACGCCAACCATTCCAAAATCTGGCGTCCCCCTTGGAAAAACTTAAAATTAATCTTACAAAACCAATAATTTTATCGGAGAAAAAATATGACAAAAATAAAACTCTGCGGGCTTTTCCGACCCTGCGATATTGATATTGCCAATCAGCTAAAACCAGACTATATCGG
Source organism: uncultured Lachnospiraceae bacterium (assembly GCA_910585855.1). Taxonomy (GTDB): domain Bacteria; phylum Bacillota; class Clostridia; order Lachnospirales; family Lachnospiraceae; genus MGBC114844. Next base: position 379 of record CAJUGZ010000363.1, read on the forward strand.
CTTTGTATTTGCCCCAAAAAGCAAACGATACCTCTCTGCTCAGACTGCATCTCAGCTTAAAAAGCAACTGCATCCTTCTATCAAAGCGGTTGGCGTCTTTGTAGAAGAAATGCCCTCTGTCATTGCTGAACTGCTAAACTGCGATATCATTGATCTGGCTCAGCTTCACGGCAAAAATGCCAGCAGCACTATCCTCCAACTGCGTACCCTTACAGAAAAGCCATTGATTCAAGCCTTCCAAATAGAAACCGAAGAAGAGATCCAAGCTGCTAATCTAAGCCCTGCTGACTATATTCTTTTGGATTCCAAATTCAGCGGCAGCGGTACGGTTTTTGACTGGAATCTGCTTTCAAAAATCACTCGTCCCTACTTTCTTGCCGGAGGTCTTACTGCTCAAAATGTAAGTGATGCAGTAAAAATGTTTCATCCCTATGCCGTTGATGTCAGTTCCGGCATTGAAACGGACGGCTATAAAGATAAAAATAAAATGACAGCATTTGTTCAGGCTGTAAAAATCAGAAAGGAAGATAAATTATGACAAATCCAAACGGACGCTTTGGCATCCACGGCGGACAATATATACCGGAAACGCTGATGAATGCCGTAATTGAATTAGAAAAAGCCTATCAGCACTATAAAGACGATCCAGAATTTAATCAAGAACTTACGGATCTGTTTCAGGAATATACCGGCAGACCGTCCAGACTTTACTATGCAAAAAAAATGACAGCCGATCTAGGAGGAGCAAAAATCTATCTAAAACGAGAAGATCTCAACCATACTGGCTCTCATAAAATCAATAATGTACTTGGACAGGCATTGCTTGCCAAAAAAATGGGAAAAACACGTCTAATTGCGGAAACTGGTGCAGGACAGCATGGAGTTGCCACTGCAACCGCTGCTGCCCTTATGAATATGGAATGTGTTGTATTTATGGGAGAGGAAGATACTGTCCGCCAAGCCCTCAATGTCTATCGTATGCGCCTGCTCGGAGCAAAAGTAGTCCCGGTAAAAACCGGCACTGCTACCCTAAAAGATGCCGTTTCCGAAGCAATGCGTGAATGGACTTCCCGTATCTCAGACACCCATTACTGTCTAGGATCGGTTATGGGACCGCATCCATTCCCGACGATAGTACGTGACTTTCAATCGGTTATCTCAAAAGAAATCAAAGAACAGCTCCTTGCAAAAGAAAAGAAACTTCCCGATGCCGTTATTGCCTGCGTAGGCGGTGGTTCTAATGCAATCGGCAGTTTCTACCATTTTATTCCAGATAAATCTGTTCGTCTAATCGGCTGTGAAGCAGCCGGAAGGGGGATTGGCACTTTTGAAACTGCTGCCACTATCAACACTGGCAAAGTGGGCATTTTCCATGGAATGAAATCCTATTTCTGCCAAGATTCCTACGGTCAAATTGCCCCTGTCTACTCGATTTCTGCCGGATTAGACTACCCGGGTATCGGTCCAGAACATGCCTATCTGCACGATATAAAAAGAGCTGAATATATCCCTGTCACCGACGAAGAAGCCGTCTGTGCCTTTGAGTATCTGGCTAAAACAGAAGGCATCATCTCTGCTATCGAATCAGCCCATGCCATTGCCTATGCAATGAAAATTGCTCCTGACATGAACAAAGACCAAATTGTAGTAATTACTATTTCCGGCAGAGGCGACAAAGACTGCGCCGCCATTGCCCGTTACAGAGGGGAGGATATCTATGAGTAACATAGCATCTGCATTTCAAAATAAAAAAGCATTTATCGCCTTTCTTACCTGCGGCGATCCCGACTTAGACACTACCGCCGCCGCTGTCCGGGCTGCTGCCGAAAACGGTGCTGACCTAATCGAACTTGGCATCCCTTTTTCCGATCCTACAGCAGAAGGACCAGTCATTCAAAATGCTAACTATCGTGCACTAAAAGGCGGCGTCACCACCGATAAAATCTTTACCCTAGTAAAAACCCTGCGCCAAGACGTAAAAATCCCTATGGTATTTATGACCTATGCCAATGTCGTATTTTCCTATGGCGCAGAACGTTTTCTTTCCGCCTGCAGCAGCATTGGAATAGACGGACTGATTCTTCCTGACCTTCCTTTCGAAGAAAAAGAAGAGTTTTTACCACTCTGTCACCAATACCATATCGATCTAATCTCACTGATCGCACCGACTTCCGATAACCGCATCGCTATGATCGCCAAAGAAGCAGAAGGATTTGTCTATCTCGTTTCCAGCCTTGGCGTCACCGGAACTCGAACAGAAATCAACACTGATTTAGAATCCATCATAAAAGTAATCCGTCAAAATACAACCATTCCCTGTGCAATCGGTTTCGGAATCTCTACCCCAGAACAAGCCAAAAAAATGGCAGCTATTTCAGACGGTGCAATCGTGGGATCAGCCATTGTAAAACTAATCGAAAAATATGGAACAGATTCTCCAAAATATGTAGGCGATTACGTAAAATCCATGAAATCAGCGCTACAGGAATTACAATAACTGAATTACTTAAGGACACCAGAGGACGCCAGATTCGAAACCGGTGGGCAGCCTGCTGTTCCGGTTTCCAAAAAGCAAGAAGTTCTAACTTTTTTCCAAAGTCACTGCAGTCTGCCCACCGGTTTCGAATCTGGCTG
>CAJUGZ010000364.1 GCA_910585855.1 uncultured Lachnospiraceae bacterium
GTCCTTTGCCAGCGACTTCGGAGAACGGTTAGAAAGTCTTGGGCTTCTGTGGAAAGGAGCGGAGCAGGCAGAGGACAGAAGCAAACCGCCTCTTGCGTCCTCTTGGTAAAGATAAAATATAAAAAGGAGGGAAATTTCATGAAAAAAAAGAATATAAAGAAAGCCCCTTATAAAAGAGCAGATAATATTGCCGGGTATTTAATGTTGACACCTTGGCTGTTTGGGTTTGTTCTTATGTGGTTTATTCCGATGCTGATATCGATTTATTATTCACTGACGGATTTTAATTTATTAAATACTCCGTCTTTTATTGGGATTAAGAATTATATTCGGGCATTTACAGGGGATCAGACATTTTGGCAGGCTTTAAAGGTAACGTTTGTATATGTACTTTTTTTAGTACCGCTTAGAATGGCATTTGCATTGTTTGTAGCGATGTTGTTAAATAAGAATCATAAGGGACTGGGATTATATCGAACGTTGTATTATATTCCTTCGATTATTGGAGGAAGTATTGCTGTTTCGGTTGTTTGGAAACAGATTTTTGGAAATCAGGGTGTGGCAATGACACTTTTAAATGCAATAGGCATACAGCAGAAAACATCTTTTCTTGGTAATGTACATACTGCACTTGGGGTGATTATTTTGATGGGGGTATGGCAGTTTGGGTCTTCTATGCTGATCTTTTTATCTGCATTAAAACAGATTCCAAATTCTTTGTATGAGTCAGCAATGGTAGATGGTGCAAAGCCTTGGAAGATTTTTACAAGGATTACGCTGCCTATGCTTACTCCAACGATCTTTTTTAATTTGATTTTACAGATTATCAATGGTTTCCGTGTATTTACGGAAAGTTATGTTATTACAGATGGAGGTCCGCTTGACAGCACATTGTCTTATGTTCTTTATATGTACCGAAGAGCATTTACTTATTTTGATATGGGCTATAGCTGTGCATTGGCATGGATTTTGGTAGCGATTATTGGAGTATTTACTGTGATATTATTTAAGACACAAGGAAGCTGGGTACATTATGAAGCTGGCAGAGAATAAATAGTAAAAGCCGTGAAATGCGGTATGGAGGTCAATTATGGGTATGCATAGAAAAAAAACAATTCATTCTATTTTATTTCATACAGGGGCTTGTTTGCTTGGATTTATTATGATTTATCCGTTGCTGTGGCTGCTGGCAAGTTCGTTTAAAAGTAATGAAACCATGTTTCTGAATCCGTATTCATTGATTCCTGATGTCTGGGATGCAGCGAAAAATTATGCCAGTGGTTTAGAAGGGGTCGGAGGAGTGCCTTTTTGGAGATTTCTGCTGAATTCTATGGAAGTGACAGTAGTTGGTATGGTTGGATGTGTGATAACCTCTTTATTTGCAGCATATGCCTTTTCTAGAATTCGTTTCCGATTTGGAAATTTTTGGTTTGGCTGTGTCATGATGACGATGATGATCCCGGCACAGGTTATGGTAGTACCACAGTATATTATTTTGAAAAAACTTAATTTAATTGATACAAAGGTTGCATTGATTCTGCCTTGGTTTTTTGGGGGTGCATTTTTTATTTTTTTGATGGTACAGTTTTTTCAGGGGATACCAAAAGAGTTAGATGAGGCAGCAGAAATTGATGGATGCGGAAGGGTTGCAACACTGTTTCAGATTCTTGTACCAGTAGTGCAGCCAGCAATTATTACTTCTTCTATTTTTGCATTTTATTGGATTTGGCAGGATTTTTTCCAGCCGTTAATTTTTATGAACAGTCCGAAAAATTTTACCATTCCATTGGCATTAAATATGTATCTGGATCCAGATTCTTATAATAATTATGGCGGATTATTTGCAATGTCGATTGTTTCTCTTATTCCAATTATTGTATTTTTTATTATTTTTCAGCGGTATCTGGTAGATGGAATTGCAATGGATGGAATTAAAGGATAGTTTTATTTATTAAGGAGGAAAAGGGCATGGAAGGATTTTTTTCGATAGACGGGAAAGGGTTTTATTTTTTAAGTACGATGTCCGAATTAGTAACTTTAAATTTATTATGGCTGCTTTGCTGTATTCCTATTGTGACGATTGGAGCATCGACTGCAGCACTTTATACAATAACAATTAAAATGGTAAAAAACGAAGATTCCTATGTGGTAAGAGGCTTTTTTTCCTCCTTTAAACAGAATTTCAAACAGGCAACAACGATTTGGATGATTTTGCTTGCTATAGCAGCAGTTTTGTTTTTTGATTTTTATTTTAGTTCCTATGCACCAGTAAAGGGAGCGGCAGTTTTATTTATTCCTTTTGCTACAGCGGCAGTACTGCTGGTGCTGGTTATGATTTATGTATTTCCTATACAGGCAGTTTTTAAAAATACGGTTTGGAAAACATTGAAGAATTCATTGTATATGGCATTGGCATATCTTCCTTTGTCGATTCTGGCATTTGTGATAGCAATAGGACCATTAGCAGTTTTCTTTCTTTTTTCGGATCATTTTGGAGCAGCATTGTTTTTTAATTTTGTGATTGGATTTGCCTTTTTTACATGGACAAATTCGCATATATTTGTTAAAGTTTTTGATAGGTATATGATATAGTGGGATAAATTTATAAACTAAAGGGGTGGCTTCGCCGGACGCAAGAGGCGGTTTGCTCCTGTCCTTTGCCTGCTCCGCTCCAAACGGTAAGAAAGTCTAGGGCTTCTGATTTCGGTTCATCCAACCGGACGAACCGGGGCGCAATTCGCCCTCATTACAAGCGAAATGTAACTGGTGTAAGAAAAGATTTTATCAGCCATAAAACACCCTCTTCCCTGTCCTCCGGGCTAAACACGCCCCTTTTTTTGCATACCCTGCATGGAAGCAGGATAT
>CAJUGZ010000365.1 GCA_910585855.1 uncultured Lachnospiraceae bacterium
TAGATTTTCGAGCAGAAGTCCAAGAACTTCTAACTTTTTTCCAAAGTCACTGCAGTCTGCCCGCCGTTTTCGAATCTGGCTGTTGCTCGACCCCGGAACAAAAAAGAGCAAACTGCTTCTGGGGTCGGTGAAAGCCGGCAGCATCCTATCTTTAAAAGCTGAATGAAAGATAGGAACAGGATAAAGTGAGTTGATGGTATGGATTATTGGAGTTTTTTGTTAGAAAATTTTTTTGGGTTAGGGATTTTTGATGTGATGGGGAGAGAATTTCTTGGTTTTTGATGAGTTAGGTCTTTAGTGGATTAGGAGGAAAATAGGGATGAAGGAGAAGTTATATACGATACCTGTGAATGATGCGTTTGCTGTGGATTGTGAATGTCCGATTTGTGCTATGAAGAAAAAGCTGGAGGAGGATGCAGTTGATTATACAATGGGACCTAGTTATATGGAGGATGATACTCGGATGCAGACGGATCGGATGGGATTTTGTGAGAAGCATATGCGGATGATCTGGGAGAAAAATAATCGGCTGGGGCTGGCATTGGTAGCCAGTACACATATAAAGAAGATTACAAAGGATATAGAAGGGCTGGCAGCTCAGGGAGTGGAAAAGGGGGGATTGTTTAAGAAGGTAAAGGGTGATCCGGTTGTAGAGTATTTGAAGCAGCTGGAAGGTTCTTGTTTTGTTTGTGAACGGATTCAGACAAGTTTTGAACGGTATGTTATGACGGTTTGTTATCTTTGGAAAAGTGATGGGGACTTTCGGAAGAAGTATGAGGAATCGAAGGGGTTTTGTAATGAGCATTATCGGGTTTTATTAGAGAGTGGGGTAAAGTATTTAAGCGGGAAGCAGTTAGAGGAATTTCGGGAAGCAACCAATCGGATTTATATGGAGAATATGAAGCGGATGCTTGAGGATGTGGAGTGGTTTATCAATAAATTTGATTATCGGTATCAGGATGAGCCTTGGAAAAATTCTGAGGATGCAATGCAGCGGACATTGACAAAGTTAAATGGGATTATAGTAGATGAGGACGGAAAATTGCGGTAAATTTTTTAATTAGACTTTTGGAGATAACCACCTCTCGCTGTTAGTTGGATCACGGCAGAAGTTAAAAAAATTCTTATAAAATATAAAAGTTTGGATAAAATTTTTTTGTTTCGGAGTCAAGAAACAGCCAGATTTGAAAACCGTGAACCGCCTGCAGTGACTTTGGAGAAAAGTTAGAACTTCTTACTTTTTGGAAATGTGGAACAGCAGGCGGTTCACGGTTTTCAAATCTGGCGTCCGAGGAAGCAAGTTTTTTTATTTATTATTTTTGATATAGATGATATAGAAAGGGAAAAGGATGGGAAAAATAGGGAGGGAGAATAAGTTTTGCCAATGTGAGATTCCTTTGAGTCTGCAAAAGGACGAGATTGAGAAAAAGATTGCCGAGTATCTTTCTGGTTTGGAAGCAGAGGACTGTGTAGAGGATTCGGTGTATGAGGAGCGGCTGAAAAAATGCAGTGTCTGTGAAAGGCTGGCAGGCGGGCTGACCTGTATGGACTGTGGGTGTTTTGTACTGGTTCGGGCAAAGAAAAAGGAGATGCACTGTCCGAAGATAGGAAAAGCAGAATGGTAGAGTTTAGATTTATTTTAGATTTATTTGGAAAAAACGAGTAAAAATAAGAAAAACGGAAATAATAAAAGAAAAAATGAGTAAATATAAAATAAACAGGTAATTTTCAGAGTTGCATAATTTAGGTAAAATCACTAAGATATTACTTAGCAGTTAGCACTCGATTTAAGTGAGTGCTAATAAAATGAAATTTCAGGAGGCGTTTTGATTATGAAGTTAGTACCTTTAGGCGACAGAGTCGTATTAAAACAATTAGCAGCAGAAGAAACTACAAAGTCTGGAATCGTATTACCGGGACAAGCAAAAGAGAAACCACAGCAGGCAGAAGTAATTGCAGTTGGACCGGGCGGTGTGGTAGACGGCAAAGAGGTAACCATGCAGGTAAAAGTCGGCGATAAAGTAATCTTTTCAAAATATGCCGGAAACGAAGTAAAGTTAGAAGATGTAGAGTATATTGTTGTAAAACAGAATGATATTTTAGCAGTAGTAGAAAATTAGAAGATTGATTTTAGGAGGAAATAAAGCGATGGCAAAGGAAATTAAGTATGGCGCAGAGGCCAGAACAGCTTTGGAAACAGGGGTAAATAAACTGGCAGATACTGTAAGAGTAACATTAGGACCAAAAGGAAGAAATGTTGTATTAGACAAATCTTTTGGTGCTCCTTTGATTACAAATGATGGTGTTACGATTGCAAAAGAAATTGAATTAGAAGATGCATTTGAAAATATGGGAGCACAGCTTGTAAAAGAAGTGGCTACTAAGACAAATGATGTAGCAGGAGATGGTACAACCACAGCTACTGTTTTGGCACAGGCAATGATTCATGAAGGAATGAAGAATTTGGCAGCAGGTGCAAATCCGATTATTTTAAGAAGAGGAATGAAGAAGGCTACCGATGTAGCAGTAGAAGCGATTGCCGAGATGTCCCGTAAAGTAGACGGAAAGAATCAGATTGCAAGAGTGGCTGCTATTTCTGCAGGGGATGAAGAAGTTGGAAATTTGGTTGCAGATGCAATGGAAAAGGTTTCGAATGACGGTGTAATTACTATCGAAGAATCTAAGACAATGAAGACAGAATTGGATTTGGTAGAAGGGATGCAGTTTGACCGTGGTTATGTTTCCGCTTATATGGCTACTGATATGGATAAGATGGAAGC
>CAJUGZ010000366.1 GCA_910585855.1 uncultured Lachnospiraceae bacterium
TTCCATGCAGGGTGTGAAAAAAAAGGGGCGTGTTTAGCCCGGATGATAAGAAAGAAACTGTTTTACGGCTGATAAAATCCTTCCTTACACCAATTACATTTCGGCTGTCATGAGGGCGAATTGCGCCCCGGTCTGTCTGGTTGGGGAAAGGAAAAGGCAGAAGTCTTAGAACTTCTTGCTTTTTGGAAACCGGAACAGCAGGCTACCCACCGTTTTCGAATCTGGCGTCCTCTGGCGTTCTCCCATTCCAAAAGACTTCTTGCCGTCTTCTATGATCCTAATAAACCTACAAAATAAAAAAAATCATACGCTGCCAGCGAGTTTCCTCTTGCTTTCTTTTGGTTTTTCCTTTATGATGAAAAAATATAAAAACAAAAAAAGAAAGGAATCTTTAAAATGAACTTTGAAATACAACTTATCGGATTAGCTCTGGGTATTTATCTGTTTATCGTTTTACAATTTCTTTATTTTCAAAGAAAAAACCGCAACGAACTAAAACAGCAGTTAAAAAAAGAATGGGGAAATTTTTCTGAAAAGGAATTTGATCACTTTGCCTTTCAGCAGCGTATCCATAATTATCAAACATCCTATTCTGCTATTATCGATGATATTACTTGGAATGATTTAGATATGGACTCTATTTTTCGTCAAATGAATCAAACTCAATCCTCTATAGGAGAAGAATATTTATACAATTTACTTCATATTCCTATTACAGATTTAAAAATATTGCAGGAAAGAGAACATCTGATTACTTTTTTTACAGAACATGAAAAGGAACGCCTTTCTTTTCAAATTCTTGCCAAACAAATAGGAAAACAAAAAAAAGAAACTTTTTCTGATTTCCTTTATTATACAAAAGAATTACCTAAACTTAATATAGTCAAGCATCTTATAAGTGCTTTTTTCTTAATAGGAAGTATTTTTCTTTTATTTTTTTATCCTGTTTGGGGTATTTTTGCATTTATTTTTGCTTTAATATATGGTATATCTTTTTATTATAAAGAAAAGGCAAAAGCTGCTAACTATATTGCGTTTTTTACACAAACTGTTTATCTTTTAAAAGCAATAGACCAGTTAAAAGAATTTCGTGCTGCAGAACTAAAACCTTATCTCGATCCAATGATACATGCACAGGAAAAATTAGTTTTATTTAAAAGACTGTCTTCTGTATTGCTTGGCAGCGGTACATCGGGCTCTCCAATTGATATTTTACTTGATTATATCCGTATGCTTACACATATCGATCTGATTCTATTTGGAAAAATCGCTGCTCAATTTGAAACTTATAAAAGTGACATTACTCTTTGTATTGAACAATTTGGTTTTCTAGAAAGTATGATTGCTGCTGCCTCCTATCGAAAAGCCCTGCCAAACTATTGCCAGCCCCAGTTTTTATTAAAAGAAAAATCAAATATGCTTTCTTTTACATTAACAAAAGGATACCATCCCTGCATAAAAAAGCCGGTAGACAATTCTATTTCGGTAAAAAAGTCTGTCTTACTGACCGGCTCAAATGCTTCAGGAAAATCTACTTTTTTAAAAATGGCTGCTATAGCTGCCATTCTTGCACAAACAATAAATACCGTACCCGCTGCCAAATATCAAGCCCCTTTTTACCAAATCTACTCTTCTATGGCAATAAGGGATAATTTATCCGATCACGACAGCTACTATATGGCAGAAATCAAATCTTTAAAACGAATTTTAGATGCCAAAAAGGATCGGATTCCCGTTCTTTGTTTTATTGATGAAGTCCTGCGGGGAACAAATACAGTAGAACGAATCGCCGCTTCTACAGAAATTTTAAAAAATCTTTCTAAACAGCAGGTACTGTGTTTTGCCGCAACTCATGATGTTGAATTAACAAAACTATTAGATAGCGAATACGAAAACTATTATTTTAGTGAACAAATACAAAAAGAAGATATTTTATTTGACTATAAATTAAAAAAAGGAACATCTACAAGCAGAAACGCAATTCGTTTGATTCAACAAATTGGATACGACAAAAAAATTGTCAATAATGCCCTTTTACGAGTTGATTTATTTCTAAAAACCGGGAATTGGAAAGAAATTTAAAATATAAAAAATATCTAAATTTATACTTAAGAGCTATTCAGAAATAACTTTCCCTTGTAAATTGCCCATAAGGACAAAAACAAGGGAAAACCATCATATCAAACAAACTTAATGGTTCATCCCATTCATCTGCTCCAAAATAAATCGTAACTGTGATAGAAGGAATTAACTTATCTTCTTTAGGACTACGCAATAATGCTTTACGTCCATCTTTTAACTCAAACCATATACTTTCCTCCACAAATTCCAAATTTCTTCTGGTAAATTGCATAAATACAATTTGTGCAGTTAGTATGTTTCGCTCTCAAACGCCGAAAACTTATTGTTAATGTTCAATAATCCATTGTAAGACTTCCTTTTCACCAATATCACCGATGCCAGCACAAGAATACCAGCACTTCCTCTGGTGGCTTTTATTAAACTTACATGAAGTTTTAGCACCTGCTCTTTGCTTAAAATAATCATTTTGCAAGAGCCTCATATGCTTCCATATTTTGTTTTATTAACCGTTCAGATATTGCAAAGACATCTTCATTACTGGCAATTTTTTCTTTTTCCGCTTTACTGAAATCAATGACCAAATATCTGGGCACATTATTTTTCAGAATAACCGCCGTTCCATGTTCGTCAACTACTCTGGTTACTTTTGAAAAATTTTGATTTGCTTCTGTAATTGAAATCATTGTGTTTGT
>CAJUGZ010000367.1 GCA_910585855.1 uncultured Lachnospiraceae bacterium
AACTTTCAATATCTCGATATGGGTATATTTGTCCATATTTTGAGTAGCAGGGATAGACAGATGGGATATCAAGTAACAGAGATTTCTTTGGAAGCAGTAAAAGAAAAAGCAGAACAGTATCCATATGGATTGGTCTATCTGTTTGACGAAATTTTATTGGGAAAAACAGAGTCGATAAAGGATAAAATCTGCTGGGAGGACTGTATGGAAGCACGATTTTTTTCCGAACAGGGAGAACTTCATCTATTTGATTATAACGGAGAGAAAAAAGCAGTTTGCGTGGAGGAAGATACAGAAGAAAAAAACAGACAAACCAGTTGGATAAAATCCTATCCGCTTGCTGCAAAGTTTCGAAAAGAAGGATTTGAAAAATTTAAGGTAAAAGAATATCTTGGCTGTGATGAGGACGGACAGATGGAAGTACTGCTGACTCGGCTTGTCGGTTTGGAATAGGGGAGGAAAATATATGAGTGATTTGGATCTTAGCGGACTTTTTGAAAAATTTGGAGATAACAATAAAAGAAGAAATACAGAAAAAGAGAAAAAAACTGCACCGAAAACAGCTTATCAAACCGGGAAAATAAAACCGTCAAAAAACGAAAATAAATCTGCAGCGGAGAAAAAGACAGGTTCTTATACAGGACAAAACAGTAAAAATGAATCAGATCGGAGAAGCGGGCAAAGAACTGCATATGGAAAGGGAAAAGACGATCAGCCGAATTGGGATTATACGGGATATGTAGGCGCACCTTATAATTTTATTCCGATTTCAGAAAAAACATATGACTATGAAAAAAATCAAAAAGAGAAAAAAGAACATAATCGGTTAGAAAAAGAACTGCTTTCCGGGTGTGTAACTTATCAAATACAGGCAAAAACACCGATTTTAATAGACAGCGGAAAGAAAGACAGCAGAGGACAGGGAACAGGTGAATTTTACAGGGATGCGAATGGAAATTATGCTATTCCCGGAAGCAGTGTTCGAGGACTTGTTCGAAGCAATGCACAGATCCTTAGCTTTTCGGAAGTAGGAGAGGATATTGATGATTATAATTTAATGTATCGAAATGTTGCTTCTGGAATGGATAAGAATTTATACGGAACGATTTTGGGAGTAAAGCAGACACTTATAAATAATAATAGTATTAGTGTATTGATGCATGTAAAGGCAGGATATATAGCAAAAAAAGGAAAAGAATATATTATTTATCGAACAAAGATAGATAAGATCAATGCTTCGCTTGGTGAAATGAACTATTATATAGCAAGCGAAAAGGTAATTTTAGAAGATTATCAAAGAGATCCCAAGAAATCAAAGTTTCGTTATTTGTATCAATCTGGTTTAACAATGCAGTATGCAAAGGACTGCAAATTTAAAAAACAGGAAAACTGGAAAACGCATAAACCAGAATATATACCGGAATCAAGGATTAAATTTAACGGCAGACAGGGAGGATCTTATCATCCGTTTTTTCAAAAAATTTCTTATGAACTTTCTGGAGAGAGAAAAATAGAAGCAATCGGAAGTCCAGAAACATATATTCATAAAGGATATCTTTTGAGTTCTGGTGCTATGAATATGAAAAAGGTAATTTATATTATTCCTGAAATTGACAGAGAAAAAGATTATATTGTAATACCAGAACAAGATGCGGATTCTTATAAAAGAGATTTTGAAGCAAAAAAAACACAGATAAAAGGATCGGAGAACTTTTTTTCACTTCCGCAGGACGGAGAAGAAAAACCTATTTTTTATATTGAATATGGCGGAAAGCTATACTTTGGATTTACACCTAGATTGCGGCTGTTTTATGGCAATAGTGTAAAAAAAGGATATCGGCAGGCAGCGGCAAAATTGGATTATTGTAAGGCATTGTTTGGTTATACAGGGAAAGAGAACAGTTATAAATCAAGGCTTTCTTTTCAGGATGCCAGTACAGATCAGATTCAGGAGATGAAACTATGTGAAGTAGTACTTGGATCGCCAAAGCCGACCAGTTATTTGGACTATATAGAAGATGTAGAAAAGCCGGGTCAGAAAGCAGTAACTTATAATAATGAGTTTCGTCTGCGTGGGGTAAAACAGTATTGGTTAAAGGAACAGATTGAAGAGGGAATTTGTGCCAAAAATGAAAATATAGGAAGTAAATTAAAACCGCTTCCTGCAGGAACAGTTTTTATTGGAAAGGTTCGATTTCATAATCTTACAAAAGATGAACTGGGGCTGCTGCTTTGGAGTTTGGAATTAAATCAGGAATCGGAGCAAAATATTGGAAAGGCAAAAGCATATGGATATGGCAGGGTAAAGATTGTTGTAGATAAGCTGGAACTTTTTGATTTGGAAAAGGCTTATAATCCAGAATTACTGTCGGAACAAGTTGGTGATTTTTTGAAACCGATTTGTTTTGTGAAGCAGAAGGAAAAGGAGAGTTATATTCAGTGTTTTAAAGATGAGATAAAAAATGGGCTAGGAATTGACGGGGATTTGGAGAAAACAAAGAGTATTCGAAGCTTTCTTCTTATGAAGGACAGCAGAAAGATACCAGTTAATAGTAAAACAAGATATATGCAGATTGAGCATCAGGAAGGTGATCAGAAGAAGAGAAATGAATTTCAGGATCGGGTGAAAAATAAATATCCATTGCCTTCTATTGAAAAAGTAATAGAAACATCAGAGGCAGAGAAGAAAAAGGGGGTGTAAAAGGACGCTGAAAGCGGAAGGAAGGTCTATTCCGGGCCCGCTTGCGCTTAGCATTTC
>CAJUGZ010000368.1 GCA_910585855.1 uncultured Lachnospiraceae bacterium
CAGAGAGGAAAGGATGAGGGAACGGTATGAAGCTGTTAATTGATACCAATGTACTCCTGGATATGGTTCTCAAAAGAAACGGATATGACATTTCCGTAAAACTGTTCAAGAAGATCAGAGAGCAGACTCGGAATAGACCTTCCTTCCGATTTCAGCATCCCCCACCCACATAAAAAAAGCTGCCACATATCCAGCAGCTTCCTCCATTTTTTAATATAACACTACTTTACGTGGTGCAGTATTGCGCATATCATTTAACATTCTTTCATTTGGCTCAAATAAAATCCTAGCCATCTCATTTTTCACTGTCGCATAGATCACATAAATCTTTGCCTCCGGCATATGAGAAGAAAAATCATATTCCTTACATTTATTATTTTTATAAGAATCCAGTGCATGGGACTGAAAAGGCGCTACAATCTCGGTATTCTCTAAATCTACCACAATACATCTTTTTCTTCGGCTTTTTCCCATAATTTTATCAATATCCAACTCCCCTTTTACAAAAGTATATTCATATTCCAAATCCCACTCCAGTGAAAGCCGATAAGTCAGATAACCCAATCCAGCCCCCACTAATACCATAAACCACAAAAAACCCGTAAAGGACAATAAAAAACAAAGTACAGTCAAAGTAATCAAACCGCCTTTTGCAAATGGTGCCCATGCCGGCTTCTTTCTTTTTATTATCCATTCTGAATATAAGTCACTCATCTAAAACCCTCCCTTGTATTTTCCATTTTCCATCTATTTTATCATCGAATCTATCCAAATTTCTATTTCTTCTTTACTTCAGGTCCTGTATTTCCTTCATAAAAATGTTTTCTGCAAAGTGCAGTATAAGTATCATTTCCCCCAAGAAGTACCTGCTCTCCCTCTCGAATCACTTCCCCCTTTTCATTTAATCGAGCATTGCACTTTGCTGCCCTCCCGCACCAGCAAACCGTTTGAAGTTCCTCTATCACATCTGCCCAAGCCAAAAGCCACTTACTCCCTTCAAACAATTCATTTCGGAAATCAGCCCGAAGCCCATAACAAATCACAGATATTTCCAGACGATCCACAATATAAACGAAAAACTCCACTTGCTCTTTACTTGCAAACTGAGCTTCATCCACAATAATGCAGTCATATTTCCGAATTTCTTCCTCTTTCATCTGCTGCAGATCTTCCAGCAAAATACATTCTCTCTCCAATCCTGCCCGTGACCGAATTTTATGCTTTCCGTCCCGAATATCCGTCTTAGGCTTTGCCAGCAATGCACTCTTTCCACGCTCCCTGTAATTATACTCCACCATCAAAGCATTTGCCGTTTTCGAACTTCCCATTGCTCCATAACGAAAAAACAATTCTGCCATCTTCTCTGCTCAATCCTTTCAAATCCAGTTATTCTTATACTATTCATCCAAATCTTCTTCTGATTCGCCTTCATGAATATCTGCTTTTGGTTTAGAAAGTCCCTCAATCTGAATACCATTTTTCTCTGCATAATCCCATAAAGCCGCATGAATCGCTTCTTCTGCCAAAAGCGAACAATGCACCTTTACCGGCGGAAGTCCATCCAATGCCTCCATTACTGCCTTATTTGTCACCTGAAGCGCCTCGTAAATCGTCTTTCCCTTTACCAATTCGGTTGCCATACTGCTGGTTGCCACTGCCGCTCCACATCCAAATGTCTTAAACTTACAATCCCGAATCACCTTTGTTTCCTCATCAATATCCAAATAGATCCGCATAATATCCCCGCATTTTGCATTTCCTACCGTTCCCACTCCGCTTGCATCCTCAATCTCTCCTACATTACGTGGATTACTAAAATGATCCATTACCTTTTCACTGTACATTTCTTCCTCCTTATCTATCTGACACAATCCTCTCTATATCAAAATATTCTAACATAATTGTATTATATGCAAAAATCCATGCTTGTCAAGGATTTCCTACCATTTCGATATGATTTACTTTTTCTTTTCCTGTTCCTCCATCTCCCAATCCACCAAATCCTGCAGTGTCACTCTGTCAATTACCCCTTTTACCGCATCATCCAACATTTTCCAAAGCCGCACTGTAGTACAAGAATCTGCCCGTTCACAGCTCTCTTTATCTGCTATACACTCTACAGGTATCATATTTCCCTCTATCAGCCGCAAAATCATTCCAACACTATACTCCTTTGCCTCCATAGAAAGCCGATAACCCCCCTGCGCTCCCCGAAGACTCTTCACATACCCTGCCTTTTTCAAATAAGAAATAATCTGCTCCAAATACTTTTCCGAAATCCCCTGCCTCTTTGAAATATCCTTAACTCGTATCAATTCCTCTCCATCATTCAAAGCCAAATCCAACATTAAACGTAATGCATACCGTCCTTTCGTTGATATTCTCATATCCTTCTTTTCCCTTTCTGTATTCATCCATTCTATTTTTTCCAATCGCACATTCAGCCCTTTTACCTAGTATAAACTTTCCCAGCCAAAATAGTCAAGATATAACATTCTCCCCCACAGGATAAACTTACAAACTAACAATTTCACACTTTTGTAAGTTTATCCTGTTTCTATTTTTCATTCAATTTTTGAAGATAAGATGCTGCCAGAAAGGATTGGCTTTCACCGGACGCCAGAGGTGGTTTGTTCCTGTCCTTTGCTTGCTCCGCTCCAAACGGTAAGAAAGTCTATGGCTTCTGATTTCAGTTCATCCAACCAGACGAACCGGGGCGCAATTCGCCCTCAC
>CAJUGZ010000369.1 GCA_910585855.1 uncultured Lachnospiraceae bacterium
CCTAACCTCCCTCCAGTTGTGAATTGTGCTAAATACAACTGTTTGGGTATTTTTTTAATGCACTATTAAAATTATAGCATAGTTTTCTATTTCGTCAACTATTTTTTTATAAATTTTATAGAAAATTTTCTTGACTTATTTTTTCTTCTTTCCTGTTATCTCAAATAAAATACCCGGCTTCAAAGGCAAAAGTTGTCCCAATCTTTTCTATAAAACAGCATAAACAAAACTTCCAATTACACCTGTTCCAAATATAATCTGAATTGCATTGAAATGATACCGCCGAAGTAAATAAATTCCACCCAAAAACAGTCCAAATTCTACCAATCTAAAATTTGAAACAGCTATTCCCTCCTCTCCAAATAATCCTAAAAGAAGAATGGATGTCCCTGCTGAAGCGATCAAAGCCACTACTGCCGGGCGCAAAGCAGAAAGAACTTTTTGTACACCATTTAACTGGCGATACTTATAATAAAAATAAGCAAGAAGCAAACAGATAAAAAAAGAAGGCAAAATACATCCAAGTGTACAAATTACTGCTCCCAAAATTCCAGCAAGCCGTATGCCTACAAAAGTTGCGGAATTAATTGAAATCGGCCCGGGTGTCATTTCGGCAATCGTAATTAAATCTGTAAATTCCTGCAGTGTCATCAGACCATGCCGATCCACAATTTGACTCTGAATTAAAGGAATAGCAGCATACCCACCGCCTACACTAAATAATCCTACTTCAATAAAGCTGAAAAACAACTGTAAAAGAATCATCCCTTTGTAATCCCCTTTCTTTTCTTTCCTATCTCTTTTTTGGTATTCTTCTCTAAATCCAGCAGCACATCTAAAAGTCCGATTCCCAAACAAATCAAAATAATGAGCATTGCACTTACTTCAAATACTGCTGCTGCCAAAAAAGAAACAATCATCATTCCGATATAAAACATTCGTTTTGTTTGACAGACGTTTTTAGCCAGACGGAAAACTACATCAAAGATAACCGCCGCTACTCCGGCACGCATTACCTGTAAGGCAGTAGCAATTACCTGATTTTCCCGAAACTGGGCATAAAATACAGAAATCAAAGAAATAATCAGCATCGGCGGAAGGGATGTGCCAAGAATGGCTACTACTGTTCCGGCAAGCCCTGCCATTCGATAGCCTAAAATAACAGAAGCATTAATTGGAATCGGTCCGGGAGAGGACTGTGCAATCGCAGTAATATCTAACATCTCATTCTCTTCTAACCAGCCAAGTTCTTCTACAAATTTCTTTTTCATAAGAGAAACAATTACAAATCCGCCTCCAAAAGTAAAGGCACTTAACATAAATGTTGCCATAAAAAGCTGCCATAAAATTTTCGATTTCTTTCTTTGATTTTCTTTTTTCTCTGTTTCCATTTTCTTTTATCCTCCATGTTTAGACTTGTTTATGGACATATCCTGCATAATCTGTATTATTTATTAATATCTTCTTCATTATACAATATTTTATACTTACTTAATTTTTTCTGATCAAAAGCCAAGAATCTGGTGTCCTATTTATGCAAAAAAACAGAGAAACTATCCCATCAATAATTTCTCTGTCTAAATTACCTATTTATTTTATCTGTTCCTCCAGTACCTGTTTTGCTGCTGCAAGCATTGCCTCGATTCCATTTGGATTTTTTCCGCCGGCCTGAGCCATATTTGGACGTCCTCCCCCGCCTCCGCCTACAAACGAAGCCAATTTTTTAATTAAATTTCCGGCATGTGCTCCATGTTTCATTGCATCTTCTGTAGCCATAGCAATCAGATTTACCTTATCCGTACCTTGAGCAGAAGCCAAAATCACAACGCCTTCTCCTATCTTAGTTTTTAATTGATCGCCAAGATTTCGAAGTCCGTTCATATCTACATCAGAAACCTTTGCTGCTAACAGTTTTACTCCTTTCACTTCTACAACCTGATTGATCACATCTCCAAGTGCTTGATTCGCCAATTTTGCTTTTAATTTTTCATTTTCCGACTGCAAAGACTTCATTTCTTCCAACATCGTTTCCAATTTTTTCAATAACTGGGATGGTTCAGTCTTTACTAATTTTGCAGCTTTTAAAAGTTCCTCTTCTGTTTTTTTATAATAATCAAATACATTTTGAGAAGTCATTGCTTCAATTCGTCTGACTCCAGAGGCAATTCCCGATTCCGATAAAATCTTAAATGCAGTAATAACCCCGGTATGTTCTACATGTGTACCGCCGCAAAATTCTTTGCTGAACTCTCCCATACTGACCACACGTACCGTGTCGCCGTATTTTTCTCCAAAAAGTGCTTTTGCACCGGTTTTCTTCGCTTCTTCTAAAGGAAGCACTTTTGTTATAACAGAAAGATCTTTTGCAATTTGCTCATTTACAATCGCTTCTACCTGTTCGATTTCTTCTTTTGTCATAGCGGAAAAATGCGTAAAGTCAAACCGAAGCCGATCTGGTGTTACCAATGATCCTGCCTGTTCTACATGAGTACCTAACACACAGCGAAGCGCTTCTTGTAAAAGATGAGTTGCACTGTGATTTTTTCCGGTTGCCAAACGCTTTTCTTTATCAACCGTTAAGGTAACCTGATCTCCTGCTGCAAAAATACCGCTCTCTACTACACCGACATGACCAATTCGACCACCTTTTAATTTAATCGTATCAAAAACGGTAAAAGAAGCACCTTCTTTGGTAATCACTCCGGTATCTCCGCTTTGACCACCCATCAT
>CAJUGZ010000370.1 GCA_910585855.1 uncultured Lachnospiraceae bacterium
AGGAAAAGCACATGGAATAGAAGAGCCGCTTGTAGAATTGCTTGGAAGGTATAATGGGATTTCTGTTACATATGCTGGGGGAGTGGGAAGTTTTTCGGATCTGGAAAAGTTAAAGCGACTGGGACAGGGAAAATTAGATGTGACCGTAGGAAGTGCGTTGGATCTGTTTGGGGGCAAACTGGAATTGGAACAGGTGCTGAAATTTTGCGATGTGTAGGACGCCGAAAGTTTACAGTAATAGAAAGGATTGTTGATGGTATGGATGTGATTGAGAATACTAGTTTTGATATGGAACGGGCATTGTATGGCAGTCAGGGGATTATAGTAAGAAATTGTTCTTTTGATGGACCGGCGGACGGGGAGAGTGCTTTAAAGGAAAGCAGTGATATTCAGGTTTCGCATTGTTTTTTTAACCTTCGTTATCCTTTTTGGCATGATAAAAAGCTTCGGATTGAGGATTCGAAGATGACGGAACTTTGTCGTGCAGCACTTTGGTATTCTTCTGATATTGAGATTTTTGATACGAAATTGTATGGGATTAAAGCACTTCGGGAGTGTAGTTGGGTGAAGATGCAGGGGTGTGAGATTTGTTCTTCGGAGTTTGGATGGTCTGTACATCAGATAGAAATGAAGGATTGTACAGTGCAGAGTGAGTATTTTATGATGCGGTCGGATCATCTTGTGTTTTCTGATTTGCGGATGAAGGGAAAGTATTCGTTTCAGTATATACAGGATTCGGTGTTTGAGGATTGTGAGTTTGATACAAAGGATGCTTTTTGGCACGCTAAAAATGTGGTAGTTCGTAATAGTGTGGTAAGGGGAGAGTATTTGGCGTGGTATTGTGAGAATGTTGTGTTTGAAAATTGTAAAATTATAGGAACACAGCCGCTTTGTTATTGTAAAGGGCTGCAGTTGATTGACTGTGAGATGGTGGATACGGATCTTTGTTTTGAGAAGTCTGAGGTCGAGGCAACGGTTTTAAGTTCTGTGGTTAGTATTAAAAATCCTTTGGCAGGTCATATTTATGTGGAGTCAGTTGGAGAGATGATTTGGGATGATAAGGATGCTCATGCAGAGGTGGTTGTAAAAGGGAAAAATAATTGTGCATAGTGATGGAAAAAAAGGAATTTTTGCAAAAAAATCTATGATGGGATTTTCGTTTTTAGAAAAGTATGGTATAATGAAATAGGATAGAATTGTTATTTATATTGTTATTATTTATTATTATTATTTGAATTAGGAGGCTTTTAGAAATGGGGAAGAAACGCAATATTATAGTAGGGCAGTCAGGAGGACCTACATCTGTTATTAATTCTAGTTTGGCAGGTGTATATAAGACGGCAAAGGAGAGAGGATTTCATAAGGTTTATGGGATGCTGCACGGGATTCAGGGGTTTTTGGATGAGCAGTATGTAGATCTTTCTACACAGATTCATTCTGATATGGATATTGAACTGTTGAAAAGAACGCCGTCGGCATTTTTGGGTTCTTGTCGTTTTAAACTGCCGGGGATTCATGAAAATCCAGATATTTATGAGAAGATTTTTCAGATATTGGATAAGTTAGAGATTGATTCTTTTATCTATATTGGCGGTAATGACTCAATGGATACGATTAAAAAGCTGTCGGATTATGCAATTATTAAAGGGCATGAGCAGAGATTTCTTGGTGTGCCAAAGACGATAGATAATGATTTGGCACTTACTGATCATACGCCGGGTTTTGGAAGTGCGGCAAAGTATATTGCTGCTTCCACAAAGGAAGTGATTCGGGATGCATTGGGATTGACTTATAATAAAGAAATGATTACGGTAATTGAGGTAATGGGACGAAATGCAGGCTGGCTGACCGGAGCAACGGCACTTGCTAAGACAGAGGAGTGTGATGGACCGGATTTAATCTATTTACCTGAAATTGATTTTGATATTGAAAAATTCCTGAAAAAGACGACAGAGCTTTTGAAGAAAAAGACTTCTATTGTAATTGCTGTATCAGAAGGGATTCGGCTGGCTGACGGCAGATATGTCTGTGAATTGTCAGGCGGGGCGGATTATGTAGATGCGTTTGGACATAAGCAGCTTCAGGGAACAGCATCTTATCTGGCAGGATTTTTGGGTGCGGAGATTGGATGTAAGACACGTAGTATTGAATTTTCTACTCTGCAGCGCAGTGCATCTCATATGGCTTCTCGGGTGGATGTCAATGAAGCATTTATGGTTGGAGGTGCTGCAGTAAAGGCAGCGGATGAAGGGGATACCGGAAAAATGGTGGTGATTGATCGGGTTTCGGATGATCCTTATATGAGTGCTGCCGGGATTTATGATGTACATCGGATTGCTAATAATGAGAAACTTGTACCACGTTCTTGGGTAAATAAAGAGGGGAATTATGTAACAGAAGAGTTCATCAATTATATTGAACCGTTGATTCAGGGAGATTATCAGCCATTTATGGTAAACGGACTTCCGCAGCATTTGGTTCTTCGGAAAAAATAGAGGTTTGGTTGGAATAAAATGTTCTTTAATTAGGGTTTTAGATATAGGATGTTATCGAAAAGGATTTGCTTTCACCGGACGCCAGATTTGAAAACGGTGGGAAGCCTGCTGTTCCGGTTTCCAAAAAGCAAGAAGTTCTAAGACTTCTGCCTTTTCCTTTTTCCAACCAGACAGACCGGGGCGCAATTCGCCCTCATTTCAACCGAAATGTAACTGGTGTAAGG
>CAJUGZ010000371.1 GCA_910585855.1 uncultured Lachnospiraceae bacterium
TGAACCGAAATCAGAAGTCCTAGACTTTCTTACCGTTTGGAGCGGAGCAGGCAAAGGACAGGAACAAACTGCCTCTGGCGTCCGGTGAAAGCCAATCCTTTTTGGCAGTTATTTTATCTCTAAAAGACGAATAAAAGATAGAAACAGGATACACTTACAAAGGATATGACAATACAGGAAAAAATTAATTTCTATAATGAAGGAGGGAGAGCTTTTTTAGAGGAAATGGAAGAAAGAAAAAAGTTGAAAACCTGTTTCAATTAAAGTTTTCAACTTAAAATTGGCTACTGCGGAAGATGGGACTTGAACCCACACGAGCATACACCCACAAGATCCTTAGTCTTGCCTGTCTGCCAGTTCCAGCACTTCCGCATCTCTAATGTATCTTTAACGAATTAGAGTATAGCATAGTATTTTATAAATTGCAATAGTTTTTGCAAAGAAATTTTAAGCATCTATAGTTGGTATTTTAGTTTTGAACATTTCGATAACCTTGCTCATTTACCATTTTATGGATTTGATCATGGAAAATAGTAACAAGTGTTTTCCATTTTTCACACGTCCGACGGGAGCTTTCTAATTCCATTTCTAATTTTGCAATTCTTTCGTAAAGGACAGAAACTGTTACATTTTCAGGTTCAAAAAAATCTAATTCCATATCTAATTGACTCATTTATTTTTCCTCCTTTATAAAATATTTTATCATAAACTGGAAATTAAAAAAGTGTTAAATT
This sequence comes from uncultured Lachnospiraceae bacterium, assembly GCA_910585855.1. Classification (GTDB taxonomy): domain Bacteria; phylum Bacillota; class Clostridia; order Lachnospirales; family Lachnospiraceae; genus MGBC114844. The sequence goes on from CAJUGZ010000371.1 coordinate 735, forward strand.
CATAAATATCCGCCTTTTTTCATAATTTATGGTAAATATTGGAAACTTTTTTATGAAGAAAATATAAAAATATGCACAAAACATTTGTTTGTTAATAGGGAAAATTTGAAATTTTTCCTCGACAGAAATTGCTAAATAATCACAAACCTATTTAGTATAAATATACAAATATATAAATATTTATGCACTAGATAAAGAAAAAATAAAAAGGTTGATAAATAGTTATTCCGTTATTTATAAGAAAAGAAGTAGAAATTAGAAAAAAGAAACTCCTCAAAAGAAAATCTATAGTTGTATAATATAAAAAAGAAATTTAAAAATACAACAAAATTTTTAAAATTTAATTTTTTATTTGTCGAATACCAAAAAATCAGGGAAAATAAGAAATTTACTAGTAACTTATAGTTAGTAAAATTATACAAAACAAATGTTCGTAATAAAAACTGTTTTTTTATATTTTTTTTGGAATAAAAAGCACATTTTTTTTCTGTCTGCATATACTGACAGGAAGAGTTTGATAAGCAGGTGAAAGATTTGGCAAAGGTAATTCTGGATGCGGGACATGGAGGAAGCAGAGATCCGGGAGCAGTATATGAAGGAAGACAGGAAAAAGATGATGTACTTAGACTGGCTTTGGCAGTCGGAGAAATATTAGAGCGAAAGGGAGTAGAAGTTAGTTATACTCGTGTCAATGATGTATATGATTCTCCTTATGAAAAAGCAGTGATTGGAAATCGTTCCGGTGCAGATTTCTTTATTTCGCTGCACCGCAATTCGAATGAAACACCAAATTCAGCGTCTGGTATTATGACATTGGTTTATAATGATGAGGGTATAAAGGCAGATTTGGCAAGAAATATCAATGATGAGTTAAGTGAAGTCGGATTTAAAAATTTGGGTGTGATTTCCAGACCGAATTTGGTCGTTTTACGGCGTACCAATATGCCTGCAGTATTAGTAGAAGTAGGATTTATCAATAATCGGGCAGATAATGAAAAATTTGACGAAGATTTTGACGAAATTGCAGAAGCGATTGCAGAAGGGATTTTGGAAACGATTGAAGAGGAAAAGCCAAGGGAGCAGGTACGTTTAGAAACAGAAAATATACCTTTTAGAAATCCCAATCAACTTTACCGGGTACAGGCGGGAGCGTTTCGAAACTATCAAAATGCAGCAAGGTATGTCAACCGATTGGAGCGAGATGGGTTTCCCGCATTTTTATTTTTTCAAAATGGGCTGTATTTGGTACAGGTTGGGGCATTTCGAGAGTTTGAAAATGCAATACGGATGGAACATCGACTTCGTAAAGCTGGGTATAATACATTTATTACTACTTCAACATAATGGAATAAGATAAGAAAAAGATTTTTTGGTTTTATATAGACTTATTTTTTGGGAAATAGTATATTGATATTAGATTATTATTTTTGAATTGTGGTTGGAGGGGGACGCCGAAAGCCCAAGGAGGTCTGCACCGGGCTCGCTTGCGCTTAGCATTTCCTATTTTCATAGCGGACACATAAGGTGCTAAAAGACAGCAACACAGCACCTAAGTGCCGACGGGAAATGATGACCCTCTGCAGATCTCCTTGGGCTTTCGGCTGTATATCCCAGACGAAAAGAATTATAACAAATCGTAAAATGTTCGCTGCATTACAGAAAAAAATTACTATTATTTGAAAAATTTGAACAAAATATTGTAAAATCAGCATATATTGAGATACAAAACAAGCCCTTAGAAACATTTGGAAATCATCTTTTTTTGTTTTTTTCGGAATCAAGAAACAGCCAGATGCGAACCCCCGGGCAGACTGCAGTGACTTTGGAAAAAAGTTAGAAGTTCTTGATTTCTGCTTTAAAATCTAAGATTTTTTGCATATCCTGCTTCTATGCAGGGTATGCAAAAAAAGGGGCGTGTTTAGCCCGTATGAAAGGGAAGCTGTT
>CAJUGZ010000372.1 GCA_910585855.1 uncultured Lachnospiraceae bacterium
GCAGGCTGTCCACCGTTTTCGAATCTGGCTGTTTCTTGACCCCGGAACAAAAAAAATCATTCCTACTGCATTTCACGAACAGCGAGAGGCGGTTTGCTCCTTTTCTTTGTCTGCGACTTCGGAGAACGGTTAGAACGTCTGACTTCTGTGGAAGCACCTAGGATTTTTTGCACATCCTGCTTCCATGCAGGTTGTGCAAAAAAAGGGGCGTGTTTAGCTCGTATTGTTTAAAAAAGAATCTGTGTTGTGGATAGGAAAATTCTTCCTTACACCAATTACGTTTTGGTTGGGAATACGAGCGAATTGCGCCCCGGTTCGGACGGTTGGATGTACTTTGATACAGAAGTCTTAGACGTTCTTACCGTTTGAAGAGCGGAGCAAGCAAAGAAAAGGAGCAAACCGCCTCTGGCGTCCGGTGAAAGCACCCCCATCCAAAAGCCTAATTAAAGATTGTACTTTCTGTCAATTCATGTTATACTATGTTTCGTTATTTAATTTTATTTTACAGGAAAACCTGCACTATAACATACCATAAAAGGAGATTAATCTATGGACGAAAACAGTAATTTTAATCAAGACAATTACAATCAAAGCAGCTATAACTATAATCCTTATCAAAACAGCCAGCCAAAAAAATCCAACGGATTTGCCAAAGCATCCTTTATCCTTGGCATTTTATCCATTATAACAGGTATTTTCTTTTTAATACCAATCCCATTTATTACTGCCCTTTTAAGCATTATCTTTGGTTTTGTTTCCAAACAGCCGGGGCAGCGTATGGAAGGAAAAGCAATCGTTGGCATTTCATTAAGCATTGTAATCCTAATTACAATTATTGTACTTATTGTAGTTGTCTATCAATTTCTTAATACTATGGCTGGCGTAGAATTTGTAAATCAATTTATGGCAGAATACAAAGAAGCCCTAAAAGTCTATATGGAATTTTATAACTAATTCTAAATTTCTATAAATATTTCCATAATACCAGAACCAAAGCAGAGATCTATTTTGAGTCTGTTTCTGTTTCGCATCTCCTCAAAATATCAGTGCGAACAGAAAAAATTAACTCTCTATAGACCTCTGCTTTTTATTGCTGATCAATCCGAATCCGGTTTAAAATTCCGTCTATCTGTCCTGCTTTTTCAGCAAATTCTGCCTCAGACAATACCCTTGTTACAAATCCAAACTCTCCTGCAATTTCCTCTATCTCTACAGTCTGTACTGTCCCAAATACTCGTTCTATCTCTGCAATCCGCTTTTTTGGACTTCCCTCTATCCGTACAAAAAATCGCTTTTTTGAATCCTGAATATCTGCCAATTCCAATTTTTTGCTGCTCCAAGTCGTTAAAATATTTGTTCCAATATGTTTAACTTCATCCACTACATCTGAAACAACTGCACTGGCAGTAGGAAGTTTTCCAGCACCGCTTCCATAAAACATCACATTCCCCAATACATTTCCTTTTACAAAAATCCCGTTATAAACCCCGTTTACACTATAAAGCGGATTCTCTTCTGTAATCATCATCGGTGCAACCATAATATAAATCTTCCCGTCTACCTTTTTGCTGCTCCCAAACAACTTAATACTATACCCTAACCGATCCGCAAATTTAATATCCTTTGCTGTAATCTTAGTAATTCCCTCTGTATAAATATCCTCATAATCTACCTGACTGCCAAAAGCCAAAGAAGACAGAATTGCAATTTTTCTGCAGGCATCATATCCCTCAATATCAGCCGCCGGATTACGTTCCGCATAGCCAAGTGCCTGTGCCTCCTTTAGCACCTCATCAAAATCCAAACCATCCACCCGCATCTTTGTCAAAATATAATTTGTAGTTCCATTTAAAATACCAACAATTTCACAGATTTCATCTGCCGTCAAAGACTGATTAAGAGGACGAATAATCGGGATTCCTCCGCCTACACTGGCTTCAAACAAAAAGTTTAAATTCTTTTCTTTTGCCAGTGCAATCAATTCCGATCCATGTTTTGCCACCAATTCTTTATTGGATGTTACTACACTTTTTCCATGTTCCAAAGCACTTTTTACAAAAGTATAAGCTGGTTCTACTCCGCCCATCACTTCCACAACAATTCGAATCTCTTCATCCTTTAGAATCACTTGAAAATCATGTACAATTTTCTCCTGAATCGGATCACCCGGAAAATCCCGCAAATCCAATACATATTTAATCTGAATCTCCTGTCTTGCCTTTTTCGCAATACTTTCATAATTTGTATTAATCACCTCTACTACACCAGATCCAACTGTACCATAACCTAATACTGCTATTTTTATCATTCTTCCTACCCTGTTCCCTTTCCGTTTTTCCTGTTCTTTATTAAAAAATTTCTCCACCGCCAAAAATTCTCTACTCTCTAGACAAAATCTTTAAATAATGCACACCCTGAAGTCCTTCAATTTTCTCAATCATCTCTGAAGAATCCCCAGTCGAAATCAAAATCTCCACACTTAATGTCAAAGAAGCAATCCCGTTAATTGGTATGGTCTGATGAATCGTTAAAATATTGGCATGATACTCTGCAATCGTACCAAGCACGGTAGATAAAATCCCCGGTTCATCTTCCATCTGTAAAACAAATGTAATCGTTTTTCCTCTCGCATTATCATGAAAAGGAAAAATATCATCCTTATAC
>CAJUGZ010000373.1 GCA_910585855.1 uncultured Lachnospiraceae bacterium
CGGGCATGTGAACGATCCCGGAACGGATATTATGTCGATTGTAAAAGAACATGGGCTTCCTGTGGAATTTCCGGCAGATGTTATGAAGCAGGTGCAAAAGATTCCTTCTGAGGTGGAAGAGGAGGAAAAAGCAGGAAGGCTAGATTTAAGAGACTGGCAGACGGTGACGATTGACGGAGAAGATGCAAAGGATTTAGATGATGCTGTGACATTGACAAAGGAAGGGGATCGCTATATTTTAGGGGTGCATATTGCGGATGTGACAAATTATGTAACTGAAAAAAGTCCTTTGGATCGGGAGGCATTGAAAAGGGGTACGAGTGTTTATCTGGTGGATCGGGTGATTCCTATGCTGCCTCATAAATTGTCAAATGGGATTTGTTCGTTAAATGCCGGAGTGGATCGGCTGGCTTTGAGCTGTATTATGACGATTGATTCGAAAGGAACGGTGGTCGATCATAAGATTGCGGAAACGGTAATTCGAGTGGATCGGCGAATGAGTTATACTAGTGTCAATCGGATTATTGAGGAGCAGGATGAAGCAGAAAAAAAAGAATATGAGCCGCTTGTGCCGTTGTTTTTTTTGATGAAGGAGTTGGCGGATATTCTTCGGCAGAAGAGAAAGCAGCGAGGGTCGATTGATTTTGATTTTCCAGAAACAAAAGTGATTTTGGATGCGAAGGGGAAGCCTTTGGAAATTAAGCCTTATGAGCGAAATAGTGCAACAAAGATTATTGAAGATTTTATGCTGATTACCAATGAAACGATTGCAGAAGATTATTTTTGGCAGGAGATGCCATTTGTCTATCGGACGCATGATACGCCGGATGCGGAGAAGATTCAGAAGTTAGAAGTGTTTATCAATAATTTCGGCTATGGAATTAAAAATTCAAAAGAGGGGATTCATCCAAAGGAACTGCAAAAACTTCTTGTGCGAATAGAGGATTCACCGGAGGAATCACTGATTAGCCGACTGACGCTTCGATCGATGAAACAGGCAAAATATACGGTGACAAATACAGGGCATTTTGGATTGTCGGCGAAATATTACTGTCATTTTACTTCTCCGATTCGGCGGTATCCTGATTTGCAGATTCATCGAATTATTAAAGAAAGTCTGCATGGAGGATTAAAAGAAAAACGGGTTTCGCACTATGAAAAGATATTGGGACAGGTAGCGGATCAGTCGAGTGCGATGGAGAGAAGAGCAGATGAGGCAGAACGGGATACGGTGAAGTTAAAGAAGTGCGAATATATGGAAAAGCGGATTGGTCAGGTATTTACCGGCGTGATTTCTGGGATGAGTACGTATGGATTTTATGTGGAGCTTCCTAATACAGTGGAAGGGATGGTGCATGTCAATTCTTTGACGGATGATTATTATTACTATGATGAAGAAGTTTATGAAATGGTTGGAAAGGAATCTGGGAATCGGTATAAGTTAGGGCAGACGGTGGATGTGGCAGTGGTTGGAACAGATCGGCTGCAAAGGACGATTGATTTTGAAATAAAGGAAAAAGATGAGGATTAGAAGATGGGAAAGGACAGTATTAAGCTGATTGCAAATAATAAAAAGGCACATTTTGATTATTTTATAGAGCAGACTTATGAGGCGGGGATTTCACTTCATGGTACGGAGGTGAAATCTCTTCGGATGGGGAAGTGCAGTGTAAAAGAGGCATTTATTCGGATTGAAAACGGAGAAGTTTTTATCTATGGGATGCATATCAGTCCTTATGAAAAGGGGAATATTTTTAATAAAGATCCGCTTCGGGTCAGAAAACTTTTGCTGCATGATTATGAGATTCATAAGATGGCGGGGCAGGTGCAGGCAGCAGGGTATACGATTGTGCCGCTTCGGGTTTATTTTAAAGGAAGTTTGGCAAAAGTGGAAATTGGCGTGGCACGAGGGAAGAAGATTTATGATAAACGACAGGATATTGCAAAGAAGGATCAGAGGCGGGAGGCGGAGAAGGAATTTAAGGTGAAGAATCTTTATTGAGAGGGGGACGCTGAAATCCAAAGGGGGATGCCGAAAGTCAAAGGGAGTGCTATACCGAGCCTGCTTGCGCTTAGCATTTCCTCGTAGCGGACACATAAGACGTTAAAATACAGCGTCTAAGTGCCAACGGGAAATGATGACCCTTTGTAGCACTCTCTTTGGTTTTTGGTTGTGTATGATAGAGAGTGAGGAGAAAGAGTTTTGTAAGATTGAAAAATATGTGTGAGAGGGTTGGGGAATGGTGGTAGGGGTTATGGTTCGTTGTATTCCTCAAATGCTGGAACAGGATATCTTGGATTACTATAATAAAAAGTTTGATTTGGTTTATTTGGAATGACAGTAATTGGTAAATCAATGGTTACAATTTTAGGTTCTTGAGTTTCGTAAGTAAGATATTTTAGCCAATATTGAATGATATAGTTTCCTTCTTTTTTTAACCATCTATTCGTTATCAAACCGCTTGAAGTACTGCTATTTATTAGGATAAAATAGGGTTCTTTATATTCATTGGGCATCCAATAAGTACGATTATAAATATCGAGTTCTTCTTTTGTATCACAATTGATTAAGGTTATATAAACGGGTACTTGTCCTCCTTGTTCATACCATGGATACCATTTTCCTTCTACTGGTTCGATTTTTGCCCATGTACGAAT
>CAJUGZ010000374.1 GCA_910585855.1 uncultured Lachnospiraceae bacterium
CTATGCAGGGTATGCAAAAAAAGGGGCGTGTTTAGCCCGGATGATAGGGAAGAGGCTATCTTATAGCTGGTAAAATCCTTCCTTACATCAGTTACGTTTCGGCTGTGGTGAGGGCGAATTGCGCCCCGGTTCGTCTGGTTGGATAAACATAAATCAGAAGCCCTAGACTTTCTTTCCGTTTGGAGCGGAGCAGGCAAAGGATAGGAGCAAACCGCCTCTGGCGTCCGGTGAAAGCAAACCTACCCTACCTATCTTCAAAAGCCTAATTAAAAAAATATAAGAATTGTGATTGTAAAAAATTCATGATATAATAGATAAAAATTAATCTCTTTTTTTAATAAAACTTCAATATTAATATAAAGGAAATACCTACATGACAGAACAAGAATATTTTAAAAAGGCATTAGCCAACTTCACATATGATGCAGCCAGCGGAGATGCCATTCGACATATGGCGGATCTTGGATATAATATAAAGCAAATTATGGATCGGTTAGATTTTCCTACTTCCTATGAAAAAGTACGGCATATTGTTTGGGAACACCTGAAAAATACAAATGTTTTGCTTTCTGAAGTACCGGGAAGTAAATCTTTGCAGGAAACAATCTCTTTTGTTAAAGAATATGATAAATATGGAAAACCCAGTTTTCGACGAGTCATACATTCTGAACCTTTCTCTCCTATTATTTGGAAAGAATACTATTTTTATCCAAAAGAACACGGCAGTCTTTCTAACTATTTAACATATAAATGGGAACAAAATAATACAGACTGTGCTTATATCTCCTGTGATTTTGGGCTGCCCAGCCGTTTTCAGTCAAAGTCTTTTTGCAAAGCACTTGATACTTTAGATGAATACCAAAGGAATTATATTTTAGGGCTTCCTTGGGAAAATAAAATTTTTTATCATAAGTTAAACCGAGATATGATAGAAATTGCAAGCCGATTGTATGCAAAAGGAGTATACAGTGGAAGCTGCTATTTTTTTAAATTAGAAGAAAAATTAATAATACCAGAAAATACAATATAGAAAAAAGGAGTTCCCAATATGGAAATACTTTATGTCACTGCTTCTCCCTATGAAGATTATAAAGGTCAGATTTTAAATTTACGCATCCGTCTTGATGAAAACGATGTTCTTGTAAAAGGTGAAATAATCTCAATCGAATTAATGGACAATTCTATTATAAAACGGGAAATTAAGATTATTAATCCAAAGTCCGCCGGTGATTATGGTGTAATTTCTGAAACGGCAAAACAATGGCAGCCCTCTGAAAAAACACTTTCTAAAATAACAGGACCTGATGTCTGTGAGGTTGTAGTAACCAATGTAAATTATCATGATGTAAAAACAGCGGAAGAAATAAGAAGTAGACAATTTCAAAAAGAACTGGGCGGAAAAGTTTGTATTTCTCCTTATAAAGAATTGTGCTTCGGAGAAGAAAGCATTTACAATTATATAGAAAAAGGATATACCGTTCCAGACAAAGTGATTGCATACTTAAGAACAACAAAGCCTTTCTTAATGATACCGGGAGTTTATAAACATCCTTTTAAAAAAGAAGTTGACTTACTTGGTCCTTATCTTTATACAGATGGTTACTATTATTGGGATCGAGATACATGGAAATATGTTTTAAAGTATGGTTTAAAACTGCCTCAAGAATTTATCGATCATGTTATGTCTGATTCAGGAACAGCATTTATAGAAAGCTATATTGATGAAAATGATTCTTGGACAAATACTATTAAACAGTGGAAAAAACAACAGGGTTTTATATGTCTTTTACCAGATAATATCGAAAAAAACGATTTAGAAACATTTTAAATACAAAGGAGGTTTTTTCATGTTGCGGTATACCGAATTTGGTCTTAGTCATATAGAAGTTCCAGAAGAATCTTCCATCTGTATCTATATCTCAGGCTGTCTGAATCATTGTAAAGACTGTCACTATCCAGAACTACAACTAGAAAAATATGGAGAACCTCTAAAAAAATATTTTTGTGATATTATCGATTTATACAAAAGCCAAGCGACATGCGCCTGCTTTTTAGGTGAAGGCGATTTATCCGAAGAAAGTAAAAATGAATTGCTTGAATATGTGAAAAAAATAAAATTAATAGGATTAAAAACCTGTTTATACTCTGGTAGAGATACTAAAATAGAAAAATGGATGCAGGACTTTGATTACATAAAAATAGGCAGCTATAAAAAAGAATTTGGTACATTATATGATTTAAAAACCAATCAGAAAATGTATCAAAAAACTCATATAGGATTTAAAGATATCACCAATAAATTCTGGAATTAAAAAAATTTTTACTATCTTTAATTAATCTTTTGAAGATAAGGTGTTATTATAAAAAATTTTCTTTCACCGAACACCAGAGGTGGTTTGCTGTTGATTGAATAACGACAAAAATTATGTTTTATTACACAACAGGACTTTAAAAAAGTTGAAATAATATTCTTTTTTTGTTTCGGAGTCAAAAAACAGCCAGATTCGAAAACCGTGGGCAGCCTGCAGTGACTTTGGAAAAAAGTTAGAAGTTCTTAGACTTCTGCTC
>CAJUGZ010000375.1 GCA_910585855.1 uncultured Lachnospiraceae bacterium
ATCCCTTCTTTTTCACTCTCTTCCAAAACGACCTGTTCTTGTTTTGCCAAAAGCACCATCGCTTTTATCTGAGCCAGCTGATCTTGTGCCATACTTCGAACATAGTCCTCAAAAGTCTGTCCATCTAACTCCTGTTTCCACAATTCTGCTCCAAATGATCCCTCATACTGATTTTTTTCATTTACCAAAAACAATTTTGCCTGTGCCAATGTACAGACTTCTTCTTCTACTCGAAAAACCTCATTCTCCGATAAAGTCCCGGTAAATATAATTTCAGCAGAAGCCATACGGACTTTTCCCTTTCCACATCCCGTTATTACTCCTCCCAAACATATCAGCAACAGTATCCCAAATATTCGTTTCCCCAATTTCATACTATTTCTTTCTCCATTTTATTTTATCTATTCTTTTCCAGTATTTCTAATTTTTTCCTATTTTATGCCTCCACTACCAAATATTTTCCAGAAGGCAGCAAAAAAACCTCTGGCTGTTCTAAAAGTTCCTCATCGGAAAGTCCTTCTAAATCCACTCCTTCTTCCTCCCAATACGCCCGTATCTCCTTTACCGACCCCAGTACAGCAGCACAACAGTCCTCTAAAAATGCCATTGCTTCCTCTAAAGTAGAAACTGCTGGTTCTGGCAGCAGTCGGCATTGTTCTTTTAAAAATACTTCTGCACACTCTTTTTCGTAGTTTTCCATCTTTTATCCTCTTTCTCAATTATTCAAATGTTTTTAATAGCTCTTTTAATACTTGAAGCACTCCGTCATTTACATTGGTATCCGCTACAAAACGGGCTGCCTGCTTTACTTCCTCTCTGGCATTTCCAATCGCATAACTATGCTCTGCCCGCCGAATCATTTCAATATCATTTAGATTATCTCCAAATACCATGGTTTCTGCCCTTGTAATAAACAGACTTTCCTGCAGTTCCTGCAAAGCAGCTCCCTTATTTACTTCTGGCTGCATCATATCTAACCATTCCTTCCCTGCAGTAACCACTTTTAGCTTTTCCCCCCAAAGCGGAATCATCGTATCTCCGGCAGCATGAATCGCATCGTATCCCTGATGATAGATCGAAATCTTAATAAACTCTGGAACCTGTCCGTTTTCATCCCGAAAAGCAGTAATATCTTCCGTCTGCACGACATCATTGTGATAGCCATCGATCAGATAGTGAAGAAGCACCTGATTTTTACTTTCCACATAGACAACATCTCTGCCGGAAACCATAATATCACAGTCCTTTAACTCTCGAACCTGCCGTACAATCTGATATACTTCCTCTGTATTCATAGGCGTTACAAAAAGCTCCCGTCCCCTTGCCCCTACATAAGCCCCATTCTCTGCAATATAAAAAATCTGATCCCGAATCGGCTCAAACAGCCGGGCAATACTTTTCCAAGGTCTTCCGCTTGCCGCCGCAAAATGTACTCCATACTCCTTTAACTTTAAAATCACAGAAAAAATTTCCGGGTTAATTTTATCCGAACCATCCGGTACAAGCGTTCCGTCAATATCCGATGCAATCAATTTTATCATAATTTCTCCTCTCTGTTTTTCCACTCCTCCAAATACTGTTTTAATGTATCCTCTACCAAATAAGTACGATAATTTCCATACTTTTTTACCTCATCCACTGCATTTTCCATTACATAACTATACTCTGCCTGCGCAAACATTTCAATATCATTATAGTGATCACCAAATACCATAGTTTCCTCTTTTGAAACCTGAAATATCTGCTGTACCTTCTTTAAAGCCGCACCCTTATTAACACCAAAAGCCGTAAAATCCATCCAAAGCCGATCCGATACGACCGCCTGCAGCCGATGTGCCCACCGCTCTCTAAAATACTCCTCAGAAAGAGCAATCCCATCTGCCTGATAGACCGAAATTTTTAAAAACGGCTCTTTTACCTTTCGAATATCCTCTGTCACTTGTACATTATTTTTTACAACCGAACGCATCCGGTACTCATACTCCTCTGTCTTTGGCTGCAAATAAGAGGTATTCTTTCCAGAGAGCAAGACCTCACAGTCTTTTTTATTTAAAATATCCTCCATAAGAGCAATTCCGGTTTCCCGCTCCATAGGAACAGAATCCAATTCCCGCCCGTTTTGTACAATATAAGCCCCATTTTCACAGATAAATATCATATCCTTACTTAACTCTCCAAATAACCGACAAAGATTCGGATACTGCCTTCCGCTTGCCGCCACAAATAAAATCCCTGTTTCCTGTACTGCAGCAATCACTTGTTTTGCTTCCTCTGTCAGCATCTGCGCCCCATTTTGCAGCAAAGTACCATCCAAATCACTTGCAATCAATTTTACCATATTCTTCCTCCAAAAAACTTATTGTAACATCTATTGTTACTATATTGCAGCAATACCATTAATTTTGAAGCTGGTAGAAACAGCTGGAATGGAAAGAAAGGTCTATGCAGGGTCATCATTTCCCATCGGCACTTAGGCACGGTACTTTCGTGCCTTATGT
>CAJUGZ010000376.1 GCA_910585855.1 uncultured Lachnospiraceae bacterium
GAACTGAAATCAGAAGCCGTAGACTTTCTTACCGTTTGGAGCGGAGCAGGCAAAGAACAGGAGCAAACCGTCTCTTGCGTCCGGTGAACCAGACTGAAAAAATTACCAAATAGTATAGAGCCTTTTTCGTTTTCTATTATGCCTGTCAGAAAAAAGAGAAGGTTATATGTAATTTTGGTAATAACAAAAATGGAAGAAATGATATTGGCTTGGTCAATTTTGTTATTCATATTTTTTCAGTAATTGGTGAAATTGGTGAAATATTACAATATCTATGACAATCTGAAAAATGAAATATCCTCCTAGGTATAGTACGATTAAACGTGAATTGTCAACGATTTCAAGTTTTCCTAGTATAGAAAATATTATGATAGAAGTGCTGATTGTTAAAAGCCCGATTGCATATGCATATCTCCTAGATTTATCTCTTAACTTTATTTTTAATTCATCATATAGTTCAATTTTTTCATTTGCAGTTTTTTCCTGATACCGCTCTTTGTTTTTAGGCATATTCCAATAGAAATATTTCCAAGTCATAACAATACCAGAACTAATACTTCCGCTGGCAAAACCAATCAGTAGGCTGTTTAGAACACTGTCAGTTAGTAGTACTATACATAAAAAAATGAAGCCTCCCAAAATAAATAGAATACCCTCTAATAAATTACTTTTTTTCATTTTTGCTGCCCCTTTCATAAATAAAAATTTCTTCAATGCTTTTGCCAAAAAATTCGGAAATAACAAATGCCAGTTGCAGAGATGGATTATATTTTCCTGTTTCGATTGCACTGACGGTCTGTCTTGATACATGAATCGCCTTAGCAAAATCCTCCTGATTCATATTTAAAGATTTTCGTAATTTTTCTACCTTGTTTTTCATATGCGCCCTCCTTACAGAACAAGGTCTATTAATATATTGACAAGTTTCCTTTACAAAAATAATACTTCTAATTTATTATTTTGTCAAGGTTTCTTTACAAAATAATATAGAATTGATTTTTTATAAAATAGATTATTTTTGCAACCTTTGGAATTATTTTGCGTGAAGAAAGATAGGAGGAACAAAAAAGGACTTTGTTCTGCGGAGTATAGATTTGAAACTTGATAGGGAATATGCAGATTTTGACAGGAGGGTTGTAGGATGAAAAAATATATTCGATTAGGATTCACTGCCGTATTGGCAGCGGTTATAGCGGCAGGGTGCGGAAATAGTATAAGTAATACCAGTAGTTTTGGGCAGTATAATGCGATGGATACTGTTGTAGCGGAAACGGCAGCGGCAGCATCATCTTTTGACAATGGGATGGGAATGGAGTATAAAAATGAAGCAGGGTATGAGGAGGAATGGGAAGGAGAGGCAGAGGAAGGTACTCCTATCGTGTCGAATCGGAAGTTGATTAAGACGGTATCAATGGAGGTGGAAACAGAGGAATTTGATAGTTTGATTAGTAAACTGCAAAGCAGAATCAGCGGGCTGGGCGGATATGTGGAAAGTTCTAGTACAAATAATAGTAGTTATTATATCAATAACGGACGTTATGCAAATTATGTGATTCGAATTCCGGCGGATCAATTAGAGGAGTTGGTGGGAAATGTTTCAGAGCTTGCCAATGTAACAAGAAAAGAAGAGAATGTGCAGGATATTACACTTCGTTATGTGGATATAGAAAGTCATAAGATTGCACTTCAAACGGAGCAGGAGCGTCTTTTGGTATTGATGGAACGAGCAGAAACAGTGGAGGATTTGATTACGATAGAAAGTCGTTTGTCGGAGATTCGCTACCAGATTCAAAGCTATGAGTCTACTTTGCGGACATATGATAATCAAGTAAACTATAGTACTTTGTATCTCTCTATATCGGAGGTGAAAAAGCTTACGCCGCAGGAAGAGCCCGGAGTATGGAAGAGAATACAGGAGGGATTTACGGAAAACTTAGAGGATGTTGTAACAGGGGTACGGGACTTTTTTGTTGGAGTAGTAGTTGCAGTTCCTTATCTGGTGGTTTGGGGGGCTGTATTATTCTTAGGGTATTGGATTGGAAGGAGGGTGATAAAAAAAAGAAATAGAGAAAAAGGAGAAAGAAAAGTTTGGAAGTTAAGGAAGTCAAAATCTCAGACAGATGAGAAGGAGCAAAGTGAGAAAAAAGAGTGATGAAAATGAAAAGGTATATGGGGTTTTTGAGATGAAATTTATATAGAGAGAAAGGACAGGGAATTTTTATAAGGGAATTGCCTGTCTTTTTCGATTTTAATTTTTTTTGTGGGGGACGCCAGATTCGAAAACGGTGGGCAGCCTGCTGTTCCGGTTTCCAAAAAGTAAGAAGTTCTAAGACTTCTGCCTTTTCCTTTCCTCAACCAGACAGACCGGGGCGCAATTCGCCCTTATTTTAGCCGAAACGGAATGGGTGTAAGGAAGGATTTTATCAGCCGTAAACTATTCTCTTTCCTATTATCCGGGCTAAACACGCCCCTTTTTTTTCACACCCTGCATAGAAG
>CAJUGZ010000377.1 GCA_910585855.1 uncultured Lachnospiraceae bacterium
CCGACGGGAAATGATGACCCTGCATAGAACCCCATTTGGCTTTCGGCTGTGTACTTCAGACCAAAAAAATGGTGGAATGTTTGCTGTGGTGTAAAGTGCTGATGGGGAATGGGTGACTATGTATAAACTTTTTTTCTGAATTTTAGATATTTTATGGTGATATTTGGTGATGAAACGGTGTAAAGGAAAAGAGTGAGGATAAAAGATGGATTATATGCTGTTGGTTGATACGGCGGTATTGGCCGGTGAGATTATGTTGGAGAGCGGGGCAGAAACCTATCGGGTAGAGGATACCATCAGCCATTTTTTAAAAAAAGCAAATTTAAAACATGCACATGTGTTTGTGATTACAACTGGAATTATTGCTACTTTGTCCGATCCGGCGATTGAAGCAATTACGGTGGTAAGGAGAATTAATCGGCGGAGTACAAATTTAAATAAAATTTTTCGGGCGAATGAAGTTTCTAGAAAGTTTTATGAAGATGAGATTGGACTGCAGGAGGCATTTCATAAGTTAAAGGAAATTCGTGAGGAGGAAGTTTATAGTCCGCTTGCAAAAAATATTGGAATTGTTTTTACTTCGGCTTTTTTTACTTTATTATTGGGTGGAAGTGTTTTGGATTGTGTAGTGTCTGCACTTGGCGGAGGTATTTTGGCAGTCGGGCTTTTTTTTGGACGTAAGATAGGATTTCAGGGTTTTTTGCTGGATGGTTTAAATTCTTGCATTGTGGTAAGCAGTATGATTTTTTTAACTAGGATATTGCCTGTTGTGTTGAATCGGGATCTAATTATTATCGGCGGAATTATGCCTATGGTTCCGGGCGTGGCGATTACAAATGCGATACGGGATACGCTGCAGGGAGATTATGTATCGGGAAGTGCCAGAGTGATGGAAGCGTGTATGGAAGCGGCGGCGATTGCATTTGGGGCTTGTGTTGGGATGGCTTTTTTTCGTGGAACAATTTAGAGGACGCCAAAAGCCGAATGGAGTTCTATTCTGGGCTTGCTTGCGCTTAGTATTTTCTTGTAGCTAAGTGCCAAAGAGAAATGATGACCTTGTATAGCACTCCATTCGGCTTTCGGATGGTAGTACTGGAAATATAGGTTATTCTTGAATAGGATAGGAGAAAGAAGAATGGGAATTCAGATAATTGGGGCTTTTTTGGCGGTGGCAGGTTTTTGTATGGTAATTGAAGTGCCTAAAAAGCTGCTGTATCATACTGCTTTTGCAGGAGCAGTCGGATGGATGGTTTATCTGGCGGCAATGGATATGGGGTGTACTTCTTATATTGCTTGTTTTTGGGCGGCTGTGGTGGTATCTGTATTTTCTCATATAGAGGCACGTCGTTTGAAAGCACCAGTGACTGTTTTTTTAATTGGCGGGATTCTTCCTATGGTGCCGGGGGCTGGGATGTATCGGACTGCTTATAGTATTATTGCCGAGGATGCAGAGCAGGCTTATATGCATTTACAGGAAACGCTTTTAATAGCCGGAGCAATAGCGGTGGCTATTTTTATGACAGATTCGATTGCAAGGATTGTTATGCGGCAGAAGAGATGATAGAAATAAAAAATCTATGTTGTATTTGTTATTATAAAATACAACATAGATTTTTTGTTTATTTTTAATCTTGTTTGTGGAATGTGTAATTTTATTGATTTGTGGAATACTGTGTTTATAGAAGAGCAGAGGGAAAATTTTAGAGTGAAATTAGGAGGGAATATTATGATTGGATGGCTGATAGCTTTGATTTCCGGGGCTTTAATGAGTATTCAGGGAGTTTTTAATACAGAAGTTACCAAGCAGACAAGTATATGGGTGGCGAATGGCTGGGTGCAGCTTACGGCATTGCTGGTCTGTCTGATTGGCTGGTTTGTGACTGGAAGACCTGCAGTAAATGGACTTTGGCAGATGGATCAGAAGTATATGCTGTTGGGCGGAGTAATGGGGGCTGGAATTACTTGGACTGTAATTCAAAGTATGGATAAGTTAGGACCGGCAAAGGCGGTTATGGTTATTGTGGTTTCACAGCTTTTTGTAGCATATTTAATTGAAATATTTGGTATTTTTGGAGTGGAGAAGGTAGCTTTTCAGTGGAAAAAGGCGTTGGGAATGGCACTTGCGGTTGCTGGAATTATTTTATTTAAATGGGAGTGATAAGAAATTTTCTATGTACTTTAGGCTTTTGGTGATAGGATACTGCAAAGGGGTTGTTTTCACCGGACGCAAGAGGTGGTTTGCTCCTGTCCTTTGCCTGCTCCGCTCCAAACGGTAAGAAAGTCTAGGGCTTCTGATTTATATTCATCCAACCGTCCGAACCGGGGCGCAATTCGCCCTCATAACAGGCGAAATGGAATTGGTGTAAGGAAGGATTTTATCAACCATAAAACATTCTCTTCCTTATCATCCGGGCTAAACACGCCCCTTTTTTTGCATACCCTGCATGGAAGCAGGA
>CAJUGZ010000378.1 GCA_910585855.1 uncultured Lachnospiraceae bacterium
AGAACTTCTAACTTTTCTCCAAAGTCACTGCAGGCGGTTCACCGTTTTCGAATCTAGCTGTTTCTTGATCCCGGAACAAAAAAGGAATCTTCTCCAACCTTTTATATTTATTCCATTACAAAAAAACACTAACTGCTAATAGATCGATCAAAGTAACAAAACATCATTCCTACTGCATTTTACGAACAGCGAGAGGCGGTTTGCTCCTTTTCTTTGTCTGCGGCTTCGGAGAACGATTAGAACGTCTGACTTCTGTGGAAGCACCTAGAATTTTTTGCACATCCTGCTTCCATGCAGGTTGTGCAAAAAAAGGGGCGTGTTTAGCCCGTATTGTTTAAAAAAGAATCTGTGTTGTGGATGGAAAAATTCTTCCTTACACCAATTACGTTTTGGTTGGGAATACGGGCGAATTGCGCCCCAGTTCAGACGGTTGGATGTGCTTTGATACAAAAGTCTTAGACGTTCTTACCGTTTGGAGAGCGGAGCAAGCAAAGAAAAGGAGCAAACCGCCTCTAGCGTCCGGTGAAAGCCTCCTTTTTCTGGCATCCTTTATCCACCTAATTAAAGATAAAAAACTTCAATAAGTCTTTTAAAATTTGATAAAGGAAGGTTTAAAAAGACACCAAAAACGGAAGGAAATTCTATTTTGGGTTCGCTTGCGCTTAGCATTTCCTCGTAGCAGATACATAATGCACGAAAATACCGTGCCTAAGTGCCGACGGGAAATGATGACCCTGCATAGAACTCTCTTCCTCTTTCATCTGTGTACTTGTTTCACATTACTTATTATCTGTAATTTCCCAAATTCTGAGAATATGTGGACACCCAAAATACAGAAAGAACTGTTTTTCGCACTGCTGTTTCCTTCTTTTATTCACTTTATACAGTTGACTCTTCTTTATTTTTAATTCTCTCAATTTCCGCCATTATTTTTTCTGTCCAACTATCATCCTGATCCCCCACAATAAAAACGGAAAATCCATAACTTCTCCCATTCTCAGCAACCGATCGATCATCATCAATATGCAAATCAATCCGATATTTACTAGGATACTTCGACGGCATCCCCTCTCTATGCCCTGACTGCACTTCCTTTGCATGTTTCATCCCATTCACTACACAATCCAATTTTATACCATAACAGCGAAATAACCCCCTTATATAAGACTCTGAACGATAAGAAGTAGTATAAATCCATAACTCCATCCCCTGATCACGAATATAACGCATAAGATCTAATGTCCCTAAACGAAGCCGTTCCTTATAAATCATACGAAATGGAAATCTTAATGCCGCTTCCACCTTAAATTTTTTCTCTGACACAAAAAGTGTATCATCTAAATCAAATGATATTCTCATCCTATTTTTCCCCATATCCATCTATATAAATTATGCCTATTCTTTTTATTTCTGCAATTCTTTACAAAAATAAGCATAATATCTGTACACCTATTCATCTTTGTAACTACTGCTATATAAATAAACACCTATCTGATTTATATTCCATACAGTAATAATATACCTTCACATTATCCAATGCAAGTATAATCAAACAAACCTCCCAAACAACACCGACTGCCAACCCCAGCCGGAATCCGAAGGGAGGTCTGCGCAGGGTCATCACTCCCCGTCGGCACTTAGGTGCTGTGCTGCTGTCTTTTAGTACCTTATGTGTCCGCTATGAAAATAGGAAATGCTAAGCACAAGCGGGCTCGGAGCAGACCTCTCTTCGGATTCCAGCGTCCTCCTCGGTTTTCGGCGTCCTCTCTCCCTATTTTGGTACAGAATAACTCCGCCTCAAAAAACTCACATAAGGATAAACATGATGAAATCCTTTAGAAACCGCAAAAAGAAAATACCCCATCCCGAAAATAAAAAACACCCCTATCACCCGATAATAATGATTTCCCAACATCTTATTTTGCTTCCCTTCTTCCCGATAAGAATCAATTATTTCAGGTATTGCCGTCAATGAAACTGCAAAAAAATAAATCGAAAACCGCTCCAAAATAAAATGTTTCATAATAAACAAATTAATCAAAAAATTATAAAAAGCACTATTTAAATAAATCGCCCTTTTTACAGAATCCCTCACCCGATTTCGAAATCCATAAATTAAAACTCCATATCCCAAAGCCGGTATCACATATTCAAACCCGTTTCCCTTCCAAAAATATGTCCTCTGATAATCTGCATATCTTTGCGGAAACCAAGGCAAAATAACTTCCATAATCGAATCACACAAAAAATATACCACAACAGCCGCTGCCCCTGCCCCTGCAAAAAACTTCCAACTATTTTTCTTAACCAAAAGAAAATAAAACGTATAAAGAAATAACAAAGAATTATGAAACAGCCCACCCAAACCAATCCAAATGCTAAAACGAAGCATCCTTTGATTTTTCAAATCAGAATAAGCGATCAAAAAAAAAGCAACTGCTATCGAC
>CAJUGZ010000379.1 GCA_910585855.1 uncultured Lachnospiraceae bacterium
AATTTTCCTCTGATATTACCTGATAACAGTTATTTGTGTAGTCAATTATCATAATATTACAGTTTTTCTGAAGCCCTCCTGACCAAAAATCTTCTTTTCCATGCTGTTTGATATACATCATTATCGCTTTATTGATTGCTCCATGTGCAACAATCATAACTCGTTTCATCCCTTTTTTCTCTAGCGGTTCAATCTCATTTTTCATAAAATCAGCCGCACGCTTTACCGCATCTTCGATTTGCTCTCCGCCCTCTGCTGGAATATAACACTGTGGAGCATCAAAAAACTGATTGACACATTGTTTTTCTTGTTCAGTCATCTGTTCTATTGATTTTCCCTCTAATACCCCAAAACTAATTTCACGAATCCTTTTATCCTGAATAACAGAAATCGGTCTTCCTTCCATCATTCGCTCTGCCGTTTGATAGGCACGTTTTAACGGGCTTGCATAAACTGCATCAAATGTAACTTTTTTTAGATTTTTTCCGGTTTCTTTTGCCAAATAAATACCAGATTCATTTAATTCCACATCAGAACAGCCCTGAAGTCTTTTTTCTTTGTTCCAAAGTGTTTCTCCATGACGTACAAGATAAATTTCCATATCACTCTCCTGTTTTTGTTTTTTTATATACACAAATAGGGAATTTTTTTCTCTTACTCGATTCTTGAATATTTTTTAGCCTGTTCTTCAATTAAATCCAAATCATCAAAATAGTTAATTTTCATTGCTGCTCTTACCTGTGCTAAAGTCTTTGCTGCCCGCTTTTGCGCTGTCTGACTTCCTTCCTGCAAAATCCGAAATACTGCTGGAATATCCTGTTCATACTCTTTTCTGCGCTGCCGAATCGGTTCTAATTCTTCCTGCATTACTGCATATAAAAATTTCTTTACTTTAATATCCCCAAGACCGCCTCTTGTATAATGTGTCTTTAATTCATCCAAATCCTGATATTCCGGCAAATACTTTGCAAAATGCTCTTTTCGGCAAAATGCATCCAAATAGGTAAATACCGTATTTCCCTCTAAATGTCCCGGATCGGTAATTTTAATATGAGTCGGATCAGTAAACATACTCATAATTTTCGTTTTCAGTTCCTCTGCCGTATCCGAAAGATAAATACAATTTCCCAATGATTTACTCATCTTTGCTTTTCCGTCAATTCCGGGCAGACGCATACAAGCTTGATTCTCAGGAAGCAGACTGTCTGGCTCTACTAAAGTCGGTGCATAAATCGAATTAAAACGTCTTACAATTTCCTTTGTTTGTTCAATCATAGGAAGCTGATCTTCACCGACTGGTACAGTAGTTGCCTGAAATGCCGTAATATCGGAAGCCTGACTGATCGGATAAGTAAAAAATCCAACCGGAATACTGGTTTCAAAATTCCGCATCTGAATTTCTGCTTTTACGGTAGGATTTCTCTGCAGACGAGATACCGTAACCAAATTCATATAATAAAATGTCAGCTCTGTTAATTCTGGCACCATGGACTGAATAAATAAAGTTGTCTTTTTCGGATCTAAACCACAAGACAAATAATCTAGTGCAACTTCAATAATATTTTGCCGTACTTTCTCTGGATTATCTGCATTGTCTGTTAAAGCCTGTGCATCGGCAATCATAATAAAAATCTTGTCATATTCTCCTGAGTTCTGCAATTCTACACGACGTTTTAAAGACCCTACATAATGTCCAATATGCAGCTTTCCAGTTGGACGATCCCCGGTTAATATTACTTTTTCTGTAGGAATTACCTTTCTTATCTCTTCTGAACCTTCTGTATCTATATTTTTTTCTTCCATTTTCCTGCCTCCATCTATTCTCTTTTTATCCTTATTTTCAACTTCATTCATTTTATTTTTTCAGCATTACCCTATAAAACAATTAAATTTATACCCATATGCATAAAAAAAGCTCTTTTCCTTAAATGGTAAGAGCCCTGACCTTCCATACTGCTTCTATTTTCCACATATCATTTTATGCGTTTTAAATAATGGTTCTATCCCATTGAACATCATTTCCGAAATTTTTCTTAAATATATTTTGTCCAATTTATTAAATCTAATACTTTTTCCAAAATAGATTCCAATTAAACTGCACAAAAATATTCGCTTTTATTATAACTTTCCTAAAAAAAATTGTCAACTTTAATTTTCGCATATCTTCAATTAGGCAATTCGCTTTCACCGGACGCAAGAGGCGATTGGATCACGGTAAAAACTACACTTTATTACAGAACAAGTTTTCAGCAAAGTTTAAATACCATTCTTTTTCTGTTTCGGAGTCGAGAAACAGCCAGATTGGAAAACCGTGGGCAGCCTGCAGTGACTTTGGAAAAAAGCTAGAAGTTCTTGGACTTCTGCTCAAAAACCTAAGATTTTTTTCACATCCTGCTTTCATGCAGGGTGTGAAAAAAAGGGG
>CAJUGZ010000380.1 GCA_910585855.1 uncultured Lachnospiraceae bacterium
CTATGCAGGGTATGCAAAAAAAGGGGCGTGTTTAGCCCGGAGGATAGGGAAGAGGCTGTTTTATGGATGGTAAAATCTTTCCTTGTACCAGTTACGTTTTGGTTGTCAGGAGGGCGAATTGCGCCCCGGTTCGTATGGTTGGATGAACCGAAATCAGAAGCCCTAGACTTTCTTACCGTTTGGAGCGGAGCAGGCAAAGGACAGGAGCAAACCGCCTCTGGCGTTCGGTGAAAGCCAACTTTTTCCAACAACATTCTCGAGGTAAGTTCAATTATCCAACAGGATGCACTTCAGTATCAGAAGGAAGTGCCATATCCAGATTTCCTATTATTTCCATTGCCCGAACCAATCCAGCATAACAGTCAGCCCGGCAAATCCGTTCCTGTTTCTCCCCTTTTTCTGAAAGAATCCCATTTTCAACCGCTTGTTTCAAACACTCCTCTAGGGAAAGATTTCTCTCTAAGATATTTTTTTTCATTCCACGAATTACAAAACTGGCAAATTCTTCCCGAGTTAAAGGATCATCCGGTCGAAATCGTCCGTTAGAAACGGTATTTGGATCGATAAAGTTTTCTTCAATACAGGCCTGCACATAAGAAGAATCCCATTCATAACGTGATAAATCGCAAAATTCTCCCAGATAAGGCCGTTTCCCTGCTATTCGAAGTGCTTTAAAAAGAACCATTAAAAACTGTGCCCGTGGCATATCGTCTTTTGGATGAAGATGCATTACACAAGGATCTAAAAGCCCTTTTTCCAGTGCTTTTTTTATCATAGGATACTGAAGAATTCCTTGAATATCAACATAAGGAACTTCAATAGAAAACATACCGCTTGCTGCAGATTTTGCAGGAATTTCTTTGGTATCTGAATCTGGAGAATATGCTTTTTTCTCAGAAAAGGTAAGCAGACTATTCAGTGGTTCGATAGATTGCCGAAGAATTTCAGAAACAACAAAAGAAGCAATTTGATTTGCACCATAATCATTGGTATGTGTAATATCTCCTGTTATAAAATAATCACGGGCAGCCTCCACTCCGATTTTACAAAAGAAATGAAACGTCAAAGTATGCAGATCGATAAAAGGAACTTGATATTCTTCTGCTGCCATTTTACATGCCTGTGCATAAGTTGTCAAAAGAGAGCAATAACGCCCACGATCTTCAAAAGGAATACGGCTAATCGGAGAAAGAATAACAGGATAAGCACCAGCTTTAAGAATTTCTTTGATATACCACCGAAGATTATTGAGATAGCCTCCAAATGCAGAAAGATTCCGGCGTTTTTGATCATTATGTCCAAATTCTAGCATAACAATATCTTGTTTTTTAAGATGTTCCTTTAAAATTGCCCAATGTCCGTCATCTCGGAAACAGTTGGTAGTCATTCCAGAGTGTGCCTGATTGCAGACAGCCATAGAAGAAAAATATTGAGAAATAACCTGTGCCCATCCGCCGCAGCTTCCATAGGGATAATAAGGAAAATCAGCATTTTGATCGGTTAAAGTAGAATCTCCGGCAATAAATAAAACAGGACTTTCTGCCTTTTCTATACGAATTTCAGAAAAACAGGCATTTTTTCCGGCTGCACTGATATAAATCGCTTTTTCTGTACATGGAATACTGGTCATAGCAGGGATATAAGGTGCGATATAGACATAAAAACTTTTTTCATAGCTTTGATAAGGTGCAATACAAATATCTCGTTCGATTAAATTTCGTCTGCCGGAAAATAGCATCATAGAATGGATTTCTTCTGAACCGGCAGTTATTTTTACCGTAATATGATAAGAACCTTCTTCCGGTACAAGTGCTTTAAAAATCATAGCGAAACGTTCTTTTTGGATTTTTACTCCTTCCGGTACAGTGACAAGTGAGGATTTCCATTCTTCCAGAGCAGAGGAAGAGAGATTCCACCCGCCGGAAAAAAGCGCTTGTTCTGATTTTGTCTTGCCTTCTAATTGTTCCTGATTGACAAAACCATAGCTCCGTTCTTTGGTAAAAAGAACAGAAGAGGACAGTGCCGATCCGAAAGTAAAAGTTTTTGTATACATGGTAGTCTCCTTTTTTGTATTTTATGTATTTTAATTGATATAGAATTTGTTCTGCTCATAGCTTCTTATTATATCAGATTAGAAGAAAAGATGCTACTGGATTTTGGAAAACCTTCAATAAGTTTTTTGGATAGAGGACGCCAGATTCGAAAACGGTGGGCATCCTGCTGTTCCGGTTTCCAAAAAGTAAAAAGTTCTAAGACTTCTGCCTTTTCATGCATCCAACCGGACAGACCGGGGCGCAATTCGCCCTCATTGCAGCCGAAACAAACTAGATGTAAGGAAGATGTTATCAGCCGTAAGATAGCTTCTTTCTTATTCTCCGGGCTAAACACGCCCCTTTTTTTTCACACCCTGCATGGAA
>CAJUGZ010000381.1 GCA_910585855.1 uncultured Lachnospiraceae bacterium
AACTTTTTTCCAAAGTCACTGCAGGCTGCCCACCGTTTTCGAATCTGGCTGTTTTTTGGCTTCGGAACAAAAAAATGGTATCAGTTATTTTTGTTTGTGATAAGTGATTATGTTTGTTATGTTTTTTTATTGTTGTTGGTATACACAGCCAGAATCCGAAGGGGGTCTACTGAGGGTCATCATTTCCCTTTAGTGTCCGCTATAAAAATGGGAAATGCTAAGCGAGAGCGGGCTCGGTGTAGACTTCCTTTCGGATTCTGGCGTCCTCTTGGGTATATTAATGTGTTAGTATTATTTGTAGATTTGAGGTGTGGTTGTGAAGGAAGTAGTGATGGTGACGGGAGCGTCCCGGGGAATTGGATATGCAGTTGCTGAGCGGTTTGCAAAGGAGGGGTATTCGCTTGTGATAACGGCTTCAAAGAGTGCAGAGGAGTTAGAGGCGGCGAAAAAAAGATTGGCGCAGTATACAGGAATGGTTCTTTCGTTTTTAGCGGATGCCGGAGATTATATGCAAACAGAGGCAGTGATTCGGGAAGTAACATGTCGATTGGGAGAAATCGGGATTTTAGTAAATAATGCTGGAATTGCTTGGATAGGACTTTTTCAGGATATGGATCATTTGGAGTATGAAAAGGTGGTACAGACAAATTTATTATCTGTGATGCATAGCTGCCGTTTGGTTATTCCGGGTATGATTCGCAGAAAAGCGGGAAAAATAATCAATATTTCTTCTGTATGGGGAAATGTGGGAGCTTCCTGTGAGGCGGTTTATTCTGCAGCGAAAAGCGGAATTAATGGTTTTACACGGGCACTTGGAAAGGAATTAGCACCTAGCCAGATTCAAGTGAATTCCATAGCCTGCGGAGCAATCGATACACAGATGAATGAATGTCTTACTTTAGAAGAAAGAGAGCAGCTTACAGAACAGATTCCGGCAGGGAGATTTGGACGTGCAGAGGAAGTAGCAGAACTTGTTTATCAGATTGCTACAGGACATACTTATTTGAATGGACAGGTTATTGCTTTGGATGGGGGATGGATTTAGGATGGTAGATTATAGAGTTTAGAAAGGTGGGAATCAGAAATGGAATTATATGATGTAGCGATTATAGGAAGTGGTCCGGCAGGACTTTCTGCTGCTGTTTATGCTTTGCGGGCAGAGTTAAAAACAGTTGTTTTTGAGCGGGACTCAATGAGCGGCGGACAGGTATTAAATACAAATGAGGTAGATAATTACTTGGGGATGCCAAAGATGGATGGATTTGATTTGGGAACAAAATTTCGGGAACATGCGGAGCAGATGGGAATGAAGATAATTTCTGCTCAGGTAATGCAGATAGAAAAACAGGAAGGGAACTGGAAAGTAATAACGGACGGAGAAACTTATATGACAAAGACGGTTCTTTTGGCAACCGGAACTCGCTATCGAAAATTGGAGATTCCCGGAGAAGCAGAATTGAGCGGAAGAGGAGTTTCTTATTGTGCAACTTGTGACGGGGCTTTCTTTCGGAATCGGGAAGTGGCAGTTATTGGAGGCGGTGATGTAGCAGTAGAGGATGCACTTTATCTTTCAAGGATTTGTAAGAAGGTATATGTCATTCATAGAAGAGAAGGGTTTCGGGCAGCCCCTTCTTTGGTCAGCAGAATGAAGGAAACAGAAAATATTGAACTGGTTTTGGGATTTGTACCGGAAAAGATTACAGGAACAGATACTGTAGATGGATTAATGATAAAGGAAAGAGATGGAGAGGAACGGCGGGAGCTTTCGGTTTCTGGTGTGTTTGTAGCGATTGGCACTGTGCCAGTAAATGAGATTTATATAGGAATTGTAGCTTCCGATGAAGCAGGATATGCGATTGCTGGTGAGGATGGAAAAACACAGACAGAGGGAATTTTTGCTGCCGGGGATATTCGGACAAAAAAATTTCGGCAGATTGTTACGGCTGTTGCAGACGGGGCAAATGCGATTCATTCAATAGAAGAGTATTTAACGACAGGATAAACTTTTGATTTTATGAGAAGATGGGATAAGAACTTTTTCGAATTTTTAAGCGGAAACTTGCTGGCAGTGTATGGTTTTTAGAGAGGGGGATGCCAGATTCGAAAACGGTGGGCAGCCTGCTGTTCCGGTTTCCAAAAAGCAAGAAG
>CAJUGZ010000382.1 GCA_910585855.1 uncultured Lachnospiraceae bacterium
ATGCAGGGTGTGAAAAAAAAGGGGCGTGTTTAGCCCGGATAATAGGAAAGTGGCTATTTTATGGCTGGTAAAACTTTTCCTTACACCAATTACGTTTCGGTTAAAATGAGGGCGAATTGCGCCCCGGTCTGTCTGGTTGGATGTGCCATGATACAGAAGTCTTAGAATTTCTTGCTTTTTGGAAACCGGAACAGCAGGCTGTCCACCGTTTTCGAATCTGGCGTTCTCTGGAGTCCTCTGACGTCCTCCCTCTATTTTCCAATTCCAAAAGACTTATGAAAATTTTCTATGATCCGAGTAAACTTACTCCTTTTTTAAGTTTATAAGTTTATCTTGGGAAAAATAAAAAAACTATTGTAATTGAGGGATTAATTCGTTATAATAAAAGAAAAATGGAAACGATTCAAAAATGGAGGATTTATGGGAAGTAAAGCAGTAGAGGCAATACGACGAGTACCAAAAAGGGCAGCAGGCATACTGGCGCATCCGACATCTTTTCCATCAGCGTATGGAATTGGGGATTTAGGAAGCGGAGCATATCGCTTTATTGATTTTTTAGCTGAGGCAGGGCAAAAAATTTGGCAGGTTCTGCCAATCGGACCAACAGGATTTGGGGATTCACCTTATCAGGCATTTTCTTCTTTTGCGGGGCAGCCGCTGTTAATCAGTCCAGAGCGGCTGATAGAAAAACGGCTTTTGGTAGAAGAAGATTTTGTGGGGATGCCGAAGTGGGATGTAAGAAAGGTGGATTATGGTATATTAATTCCGTTTAAAACGCATTTATTAAAGCGTGCATATGAATCTTTTCAAGTACTTCCGGATCAGGAATTAAAGAAGCAGTTTCAGGAGTTTGAGGAAGAAAATGCTTTTTGGTTGGATGATTATGCTTTATTTATGGCAGGAAAGGATGCACACCATGGATGTTCTTGGTTAGAGTGGGAGGATGAATTAAGAGATCCAGATGAGGCGGAAAAAGCAAAATGGACAGAAAAATTATCAGAATCGATAAAATATTATAAATTTGTTCAGTTTTTGTTTTTTGAGCAATGGGATGCATTAAGGCGTTATGCAAAAGAGCGTGGAGTTCAAATTGTAGGGGATATTCCGATTTTTGTAGCAACGGACAGTGCCGATGTGTGGGCAAATAAAGAACTGTTTCAATTAGACAGCAAAGGTTATCCAACAGTGGTAGCTGGAGTGCCGCCGGATTATTTTAGTGCTACAGGGCAGCTTTGGGGAAATCCGCTTTATGACTGGGAAGCGATGAAGCAGCAGGAATACCGCTGGTGGATTTCTCGTGTAAAAATGCAATTAAAGCTGGTGGATTATCTGCGTATTGATCATTTTCGTGGTTTTGAAACTTATTGGGCAGTGCCTTATGGGGAGCAGACAGCGATTCATGGAGAGTGGAGAAAAGGACCGGGGAAAGATTTATTTTTTGCGATGCAAAAGGCGTTAGGAGAAGATATTCCGATTTTTGCGGAGGATTTGGGGATTATTACTCCAGAGGTAGAAGAATTAAGGGATAGTTTTGAACTGCCGGGAATGAAGATTTTACAGTTTGCTTTTGACAATACAGAGGAAAACAATTTTCTTCCTCATTATTATAATAGTAATTGTATCTGTTATACAGGGACACATGATAATGATACAACGATTGGGTGGTATCAGAAGGCAAGTGAGGCTTCTAAAAATAAATGTCGGGTCTATATGAATTCTTTTAGCGGGAAAGAAGAAGATATCTGCTGGGACTTTATACGGACAGCATTGGGAAGTGTGGCGGAGTATGCGATTATTCCGATACAGGATCTTTTATGCAAAGGAAGCGAAAGCCGAATGAATACGCCTAGTGTGGCGGAAGGAAATTGGGCTTATCGATTGGAAGATTGGGAGTTAAATCAGGAGTTGGCTTGGAGGCTGCGTGGACTGACACAGCTTTATGGAAGATAGAGGGGGATGCTGGAATCCAAAGGGAGGTCTATTCCGAGTCCGCTTGCGCTCAGCATTTTTTATTTCCTTATAACGGATACATAAGACGCTAAAATACAGCAATACAGCGTCTAAGTGCCGACGGGAAATGATG
>CAJUGZ010000383.1 GCA_910585855.1 uncultured Lachnospiraceae bacterium
CCGTTCTCCGAAGTCGCTGGCAAAGAACAGGAGCAAACCGCCTCTCGCTGTTGGTTGGATTATGGTAGAAACGATGTTTTCTTACAGAACAAGTATTCCGCAAAGTTTAGACACCAGAAAATTCTAAAAAGTTCTTTAAAAGTTTATTTTTTCTTAGTTGATAAGTTTATCTTGAAAATGGCTTAGCAGAGCAAAGCAAGAATAACGGAGTTACTCAAACATTAGAAAGAACTGTTTTTTATTCGTGGAGTATTTTTTGTATATAGGCTACTTTATTTTGACAAAGAAGGAAATCTGCTCGGCTTCTTACGTCGTCAATATCGTGATCGATAACGGGGTTAAACTCGGTATATCCGTAAAAAAATTGGATTGGCGAGTATTCATGGGTATGGTTATAGGCTTCACATTGTGCCTTCATAATCTGAATAGCCTGTTCACAGGAGGCTGAGGTGCTTTCTTCAAGAATAACAGAAAATTCCATATAGCCAAGGCGATAGCATTTTCCGATTCCTGCAAAGGCATCTTGAAGGATCTGTGCAGCGATTAGGATTTCTTTGTCATAATCACTGTAATTGTATTGATGAAATCCGGTTAGATTTAGATGGAGTTCAATGGCAACAATAAAACTGCCGTTTTTTGCGGTATCTACTAAACTAAGGTAGTTGATAAATGCGGTTCGGTTATAGAGATCGGTCAGTTTGTCATGGTAGGCAAGGCGTTCTAGGCGGGAGAGTTGTTTGCTGCGTTCGATTTTTTCACGTGAATGTTGGATAATCTCTAAGCCTAGGATAGTGACCGTAATAAAAAACAGAAAATTGCCATAGAAGAATGTTGATTTTCCGTTATAGATATAATAGCGGGCAATGTCAATTAATAGTCCACATGCATCCAGAATCAGACAGAAAATAGTAAGCTTTATGCCGGGATTTAGACCGTAGAGATGGCTTTCCCGGATAGTAAGGATACAGGCAAAGAAAAAGAACAGTACAAATAAAAACAGCATGGCAGACAGCATATGGCGGAAGTCTAATTGATTGGTGACTTGTAAAAACAGGCAGAAAATCATTTCAAACAGACTAAATCCGACAAAGACAGACCAGACTTTATATTTGCGTTCATGGTAATAGTTTCGGATAAAGCAGATAAAAGGAAACGGCATGGCTATAATAAAAATATACGGGGCATAGGCAATCGCAATATTGTTGTGAAAAACCAGTGTTGTAATCGGCAGTTCGACTAAAGACCATCCCGCAATGCTAAAAGAGGACAGCCCTAAGAAAAATAAGGTATCGTTGGTATAGTAGCGTTTCATATAGAGCCAGTAGCCCATATGGAACAGACCGACAAACATAGTAAGGGATGCCACAAGGAATGTAAGGATATTGTCGGATGCCAGTGCAATCAGTACATCCATTTTATTTCCCAGATAAAAATCAGGGACAGCAAAATAGGATTCTTGATAAGGGGAGGTAAGACGAATCTGGATAGTGCGATTGGAATATTCTTCCAAAATTGGAATGAAATTCCATATATTTCCGGGAGTTTGCCCAAAAGGCATATCTTGTGGATTTGCTTCATAGGAATAAATAAGGTTTTCTTCTATGTAGACGAAGATATTTTGATGAATAGAAAAGAAGCCTAACCATTCAATTCCAATTAGTTCATTCGGGAGTGTCTGTGTCAGTAAAATAGTTTTTTCTTCGGGAAGATCGGTAAATTCCCAATTATCAAACGGTGTTACAGTTGCAGGAAAGACAGTCTGGTAAAAAGTACCTTTATAGGTGATGCCAATAAACAGTAAAAGCAGAATACCAAAGCAAAATGCAAAAAGATAGAGAAATAATGTTTTTTTATTCATAGTTATATTACCTTCTAAGATTTGATAAGTGCTGGATAGCTGAAACTGGATCGGGCAATGGATACAGTTTGCTGTAAAACTGTAAATTGGTATGATTATAACATGAGAATGAAAAAAAGTCTATGGTTTATATTTTCTTTCTTTAATTAGGTAAGGGGGGTCTTTTAGAGGACGCCAGATTCGAAAACGGTGGGCAGCCTGCTGTTCCGGTTTCCAAA
>CAJUGZ010000384.1 GCA_910585855.1 uncultured Lachnospiraceae bacterium
AGGGTGTGAAAAAAAAGGGGCGTGTTTAGCCCGGATGATAGGAAAGGATGGTCTTGTAACTGGGAAAAACCTTCCTTACACCAGTTACATTTCGATTGAAATAAGGGCGAATTGCGCCCCGGTCTGTCTGGTTGGAAAAAGGAAAAGACAGAAGTCTTAGAACTTCTTACTTTTTGGAAACCGGAACAGCAGGCTGCCCACCGTTTTCGAATCTGGCGTCCTCTATTCAAAACAAAAGACTTATTGAAGTATTTTTATAAAACACTTGATTTCTATTTTATTCTATTATAAACTCATTTTTATATACAAATTCCATTTTATAAAAACAAAAAATCTATCAAACAGAAAGGAAAAATAATTTTATGATGAAACAGCAAACTATAGAAGAATTTATCACTTCCCTCTCTTCAAAATCCCCTGTTCCGGGAGGAGGAGGTGCTTCTGCACTAGGTGGTGCTATTGGTAGCTCTCTTGGCAGTATGGTTGGAAACCTTACTATCGGCAAAAAAAAATACGCCGCCGTACAGGAAGATATCCAACTGCTTTTAGAAAAACTTTCTAATAATACAGAAGAATTACTGCTTCTTATGGACAAAGACGCTGCCGCTTTTGAACCGCTTTCCAAAGCCTATTCCCTTCCTAAAGAAACCGAAGAAGAAAAACTGCAAAAAGAACAAATCATGGAAGAAGCACTCTATCAAGCCTCTCTTGTCCCTTTAGAGATTATGGAAAAAGCATACGAAGGAATCCTTCTGCAGGAAGAACTAAGCGAAAAAGGAACTCGAATTGCCATCAGCGATGTAGCCGTTGGCGTAATGTTCCTTCGATCGGCTCTTTTAGGAGCTTTCATCAATGTACAAATCAATACGAAAAGTATGAAAAACAGAGAACTTGCCAATCAGCTTAATCAACGTACAGAAAAACTGCGCCAAATCGGTGTAGAAAAAGCAGACGCCATTTTTGAACAAATCACCTTACAGCTACAGTAAAAAGCCATTCAAAAATCAGCACTTTTATATTATAACTATACGAATATTAATGAAGAGTTTATAGGAGTTTCTCTTTAAATAACCTAAATATATAATACAAGGAGTTTACTATGGAAATCTTAAAGGGAGCAGATGTCGTCGCTGCTGTCAGCCAAAAACTAAAAGAAGAACTTACCCAATTCTCTGATAAACTTCCTCATCTGGCAATCGTCCGCATCGGAGAACGACCAGACGATCTGTCTTATGAACGGGGAGCAAAAAAACGAATGGAAACCATCGGTCTGCGTTGCAGTACCTATTCTTATCCAAATACTATTACAGAACAGGAATTCAAACAAGAATTTTCTCTTATTAACTCAAACCCGGATATTGACGGAATTTTACTTTTACGCCCCCTTCCGAAACATATCGATGAAAAAGAAATTGCATCCATTATCGATCCTCAAAAAGATGTAGACGGTATCAGTCCTATCAATATGGCCAAAATATTTGCCGGAGATTGCAGCGGATTTGCACCGTGTACAGCAGAAGCAGTTATTGAAATGCTAGAGTATGCCCAAATTCCTCTTACCGGAAAAAAAGCAGTTATTGTAGGAAGAAGTCTGGTTGTAGGCAAACCGCTTTCCATGCTGCTTCTTCAAAAAAACTGCACCGTAACTATCTGTCACACCAAAACAGCCGATTTAATCTCCGCCTGCAAAAATGCCGAAATTCTAATCGCCTGTGCCGGAAAAGCAAAAATGCTAAACAACTCCCATATCAGCACAGGTACAATTATCATTGACGTCGGTATCAATATAGATGAAAACCAAAAACTCTGCGGTGATGTAGACTTTGAATCCATCTCCTCCACCGCATCCTTAGCCACTCCTGTACCGGGCGGAGTAGGTACAGTAACCACTTCTGTACTGGCAAAACACGTGATCCAATCCGCCATAAAACGAAAACATAACCCATCAAATTAAAAATATAACCGCACAATATTTCTACCTCATAGGACGCCGGAATCGGAAGAGAGGTCTGCTCCGAGCCCGCTCTCGCTTAGCATTTCCTCGTAGCGGACACTAAGGTGCTAAAATACAGC
>CAJUGZ010000385.1 GCA_910585855.1 uncultured Lachnospiraceae bacterium
CTGATTTTATCCAGAACTTTTTCTTTACAGTAAGGGGGGGTGGCTGAACTGTAACCCCCCAAGGTTAGAGTTCAGCCATGCCATTCATAATTTGCCAGAATGTACATCATAAACAATTTACAAATCGACTGGCAAATGACTCAATGTCGAGCGTCCCCCTATAAAATTGACTGTACAAATTGTCCTTAATGAGCAAGCTCCCACGTACAATTTGCACAGTCAATTCTGCATAGTCAAACCGTAACAAAAAACTAGATTTATAGAGCAAATAAAATTATTCTATTATCATAGTAATTGTATAACAGTTTCTTCCTAACTTTCGATTCTGAATATTCTCCAACACTTTCCACTCCACATCCAGCCACAATTCATCTGCGGCAATCGCCATATGAGCTAATGCAATTCCTGTATCGACAAAATTTCTAATTCCAAACCACTTTGAAAAAAAATTATCCGCCCGTGTCATTATATGAATCCGGTTTCCATAGACAACAAACCGCCAAGGCTGCCGATTCAAAGCCGAAGGTGCTAAATTCGCAGCTTTTAAAATTGTCATTATAGGCTTTCCCGCCTCTTCTTTAAAATGACACTGTTTTGCCAAAGGAATCCGTTTCGCACCATTCTCCTCACGATACAGATAACACCCCGGATATCCCACTGCCATAACCAGCAATTCCTTCAATCCGGCATCCCCCTTCTTATCAAAAAAACGAAGCGTTCCCTGATAACAAGTCGCAATTCCATGACAAATTAAAAACAATACTATCTGTTCTGCCAAAAATCCGGCATTAATCTGCCCCTCCTTCGAATCCTCCGATAAAATGCTAATATAATAAGGTGCATCCACACAAAACTTTCCCTTTTTTACCGGACTATCCTCCTTTGCATAATGAAACACCATC
Source organism: uncultured Lachnospiraceae bacterium (assembly GCA_910585855.1). Lineage (GTDB taxonomy): Bacteria > Bacillota > Clostridia > Lachnospirales > Lachnospiraceae > MGBC114844. The sequence continues at coordinate 903 of CAJUGZ010000385.1, forward strand.
TGATGAGGCACATCCAAAAATACTAACTGCAATTCCTTTGCAAAACGTTTTAGCTTTTCGATCCATCCCTCCTCAATTTTTCGTTTTTCAAAATTACGAATTGACTTTCGTACAGAAATTGCTTCATACAGATTCATTTTTTCTTACCCCTTTATACTGATCTTTCTATTTTTTATTTTAGCATTTTCTTTACGAACATCTGATACTCCAACGGCTAAAGCACATTAGATTCCTAACCAGACAAACTTCCAAATATACTCGAAAGCATATAATACTCATTTGTTTCATTCAGACTTTCACTACCAAGAACACCTTTGTATTCATTAGTAGTAGAAGTCTGTCTACCAATTTCAAAACGCTTATTTAAAATATCTTCCTGATACGTTTCTGTTTTTAATGGAAACTAGACAATAAAGTTTGTCACAAGATTCCTCTCACTTTCTCTATCCTATTCTCTATTCAATATCTTTTCTTTTGATTTTCCACATACTTTTTAATGGTTTCACTACATACAGTTCCTGCTGTGGAAACAAAATAACTTCTTGTCCATAGACTAGGCATTTTCGATAATTCAACAAATTCTTCTCTTAGAATTTTACTTGTGTATCCTTTTATTTGCTGCATAATATCGGCTGGACTTAATGCAGGAAGGCAATTTAAGAACATATAAGAATGGTCTTTCTCACATTCTATTGCGATTATTTCAATTTCTAACTCCTTACATTTCATTTTGACCAGTTCCTTAAAACGTCTTTCCACATTTGGTATCAGAAAAATTTTACGTCGGTATCTCGGACAAAACACAAAATGATAATTTATCAAAGATACAGTTGTATTTGTATGTCTATAATTATTTTCCATGTATATATTATAATACACCATATTGTATGTTGTCAAGCGTTTTGTACACATTTTCTTGATTAGACTTTTGTAGATAGAATGTTGCCATAAAGGTTTGACTTTGGCTTTCACCGAACACCAGAAGCAGTTTGCTCCTGTTCTTTGCCTGCTCCGCTCCAAACGGTAAGAAAGTCTAGGGCTTCTGATTTCAGTTCATCCAATCGGTCGAACCGCCTCTCGCTGTTGATTCTCTTTTGTTTCGGTGTCAAGAAACAGCCAGATTCGAAAACGGTGGGCAGCCTGCAGTGACTTTG
>CAJUGZ010000386.1 GCA_910585855.1 uncultured Lachnospiraceae bacterium
GAACTTCTTGCTTTTTGGAAACCGGAACAGCAGACTGCCCACCGTTTTCGAATCTAGCGTCCTCTGACATCCTCCAATTCCAAAAGACTTCTTTCCATTTTCTATAATACGAATAAACTTCTATAAAAAATTCTTATTTATCCAAAAACCGCATCCTATTTCCATCTTTCTTTATTTCTTGTTCTGGCTCTTTTTCTTTATGCAGACTTGCGCCAAACTGATTTGCCATCTTATCTGCACATTTTTGGCAGTACTTTCCCTTAGCAATCGGTTTTCCGCATCTTAAACACTGAATACCAGAAGCGCTTGCATCCTGAAAATAAAGCCGTTCCTCCCGTACCCACTTTTTCAGCTGCTCTACGCTTACGTCCATCTCTTCGGATACTTCTACAATAGTAGCATTATCATGTTCCCGAAGATACTGTTTTACCTCCTGATACTTCTCTTCCAACGCTTTCTCACAATCTGGGCATATTGGACGATTGATTCGGTGAAATAACCGTCCACACTTTCTGCAATTAGTTAAATCAAAACTCATACCTTCTCCTCCATTTCTACTAATGTCTGCGCTCAGATAGACTTTACTGTCATAGCTTATATCCTATACCAATACAAAGGCTCAAAAAATAAACCTTCTGTACCCCCGACGCTTTCAAAACTCTTGTACAAGCATCTATCGTACTCCCTGTTGTATAGATATCATCCACCAGTATTATTTTTTTATATTTTACACCTTTTTTCCCAATTTGAAAAGCATTTATCAGATTTTTTCTTCTTTCTTCTTCATTTAATTCTTTCTGAGGAAGCGTCCTGCGGATTCTTACAAGAATTTCTTTATCCACTGGTATCCCTACCCGCTTTGAAACCTCTTCCGCAAGCACTTCTGCCTGATTAAATCCCCGCTCAATCCGCTTTTTTCTATAAATCGGAACAGGCACAAAACAATCCGCTCCCCATTGAAGAATCTTCTCCCCAAGACACCTACAAATCTCTTCTGCATAAGCCTTGGCATACTCCCGGCGATTTTGAAACTTAAAATAAGCAATCGACTTTTTCATCACCTTATCATAAACATAAAGAGCACGCCCTTCCTCAAAACAATGCTTCCCCTTTGCACAATCATAACAATATTCCTGTTCCTCCCTTTCCACCGGTTTCCCACACTTCTTACAGCATGACTCTAAAATCGGCTGAAGTCTTTTTCTGCATCCCCCACAGATCACCTCCCCTTTTGGCTCAACAATCTGATGACACACCGGACACCGCCGAGGATACACCAAATACAACAATTCCTCTACTAATTTTTCCCCCTGCTTTTCTATCAATCCACTATCCCTCCATTTAACAATATCCATACAGAATAAACTTACAAACTGAAATTTTTATAGGACGCTGCCGGAAAGAGTTTTCTTTCACCGGACGCCAGAGGCGGTTTGCTCCTGTCCTTTGCCTGCTCCGCTCCAAACGGAAAGAAAGTCTATGGCTTCTGTATTTACATAGATCCCACCGGACGAACCGGGGCGCAATTCGCCCTCCTCACAGCCAAAACGTAACTGGTGTAAGGAAAAATTTTATCCGTCATAAAACATTCTCTTCCCTATCATCCGGACTAAACACGCCCCTTTTTTGCATACCCTGCATGGAAGCAGGATATGCAAAAAATTCTAGGTTGTTTCACAGAAGCCAAGACTTTCTAACCGTTTTCCGAAGTCGCAAGCAAAGGACAGGAGCAAACCGCCTCTCGCTGTTAGTTGGAGCACGACAAAAGTAATAGTTTCTTACAGAACAAGTCTTCCGTAAAGGGTTCTTTCTAACGTTTAGGTAGTTCTGTTAATTTCATTTTGCTTTGCCAAGCCAATAGAAAGACTTTCGGCAAATTGTGAACAATACAGATACCCAAAGTTCAGAAAGAACCGTAAAGTTTAGATGCTCTTCTTTTTTTGTTCCGGGGTCAAGAAACAGCCAGATTCGAAAACGGTGGGCAGGCTGCAGTGACTTTGAAAAAAAGTTAGAAGTTCTTAGACTTCTGCTCGAAAACCTAAGATTTTTTTCACA
>CAJUGZ010000387.1 GCA_910585855.1 uncultured Lachnospiraceae bacterium
ATCATTTCCCGTCGGCACTTAGACGCTGTATTTTAGCGTCTTATGTGTCCGCTATATGGAAATAGGAAATGCTAAGCACAAGCGAACCCGGAATAGAACTCCATTCGGCTTTCGGCGTCCCCTTCTTTTTATGCCTCTGCCTTTTCTACCTGTGTAATCGCTGCCTTCTGCATAGGAATTCGACAGTTTTTATTATTTCCAAATTCTACAATTACAGTATCATCTGTAATATCAATAACTACTCCATAAAATCCACTAGTTGTCAATACACTATCACCTACTTCCAATGCTTCTAACATTGCTTTCGTTCGTGCCTGCTGCTTTTTTTGCGGACGGATCAATACAAAATAAAAAAATCCGCCAATTACTACGAGATAAAGTACCATTCCTAAAATCCCGCCTGTTGTTGTACCTGTTAAAGCTATCATTTTAATTCCTCCTGATTTTTCTATCTAAATTCTCTAGTTCTATTGGATTTACTCCATTTTCCTGTTTATTACAAATTTTAATTTTCTCCCTCCAAAAAACCTTTTAGTTTTTCTTTTTTATACTCTTGATATCTGCCTTGTTCAATCGCTTCTCGGATTTCTTTCATTAAATGATTATAAAAGTATAAATTGTGAAGCACGCAAAAACGCATCCCAAGCATTTCTTTTGCCTTTAAAAGATGGCGAATATACCCTCTGCTGTAAGATCGGCAGGTCGGACACTGGCATCCCTCTTCAATCGGTCGTTTATCTAACTCATACTTTGCATTAAATAAATTGATTTTTCCATGTTTTGTATAGACATGTCCATGCCGTCCGTTTCTGCTTGGATAAACGCAGTCAAAAAAATCAACCCCTCGATCCACTGCCTCTAAAATATTAGCCGGTGTTCCCACTCCCATCAAATAAGTAGGTTTTTCCAAAGGCAGACAAGGAACAACACAGTCCAAAATTCGATACATCTCCTCATGGGTTTCTCCAACTGCCAGTCCTCCAATCGCATATCCGTCCAAATCCAATTCTGAAATCTGCTGCGCCTGTGCCATCCGAATATCCTCAAAAATTCCTCCCTGATTAATACCAAACAACATCTGATGCGGATTAATCGTATCATCTAAGCTGTTTAACCGATCCATTTCTGCCTTGCACCGATAAAGCCATCGAACCGTTCGATCGACAGACTTCTGAATATAGGTTCGCTCTGCCAATGCAGGCGGACATTCATCAAATGCCATTGCAATCGTAGAAGCCAAATTAGACTGAATCTGCATACTCTCCTCCGGTCCCATAAAGATTTTCTTTCCATCAATATGAGAATGAAACTGCACACCCTCCTCTTGAATCTTTCGAAGCCCAGCCAAAGAAAACACCTGAAATCCTCCCGAATCGGTAAGAATCGGTTTATCCCAAACCATAAATTTAGAAAGACCCCCCATTTTCTTTACAACTTCATCTCCCGGTCGAACATGAAGATGATACGTATTCGACAGCTCTACCTGTGTCCCAATTTCCTGCAAATCCACAGTAGAAACCGCTCCCTTAATCGCTGCTGCCGTACCAACATTCATAAAAACCGGAGTCTGCACTACACCATGCACTGTTTCAAAAACTGCTCTTTTTGCCTTTCCATCTCGTTTTAATATTGTATACTTTCCCACACTAAACTCCATCATTTTCTTCCTGATTATACTTCCAACATATAGTAACCTAATTAGTATAACGAAACTCATTTATTTTTTCAAGAAAAATTTATCAAATTCTTCAATAAGTCTTTTGGAGAGGGGGACGCCAGATTCGAAAACGGGGGACAACCTGCTGTTCCGGTTTCCAAAAAGTAAGAAGTTCTAAGACTTCTGCATTTTCATTTATCCAGCCGGACAGACCGGAGCGCAATTCGCCCGCATAATAACCAATACGAAACAGACATCCCAAACAATACTGCCTGCCACAACACAATCTCGTTCCGATAAAATGCGGGCTAAACACGCTCCTTTTTTTTCACACACTGCATAGAAGCAGTATGTGAAAA
>CAJUGZ010000388.1 GCA_910585855.1 uncultured Lachnospiraceae bacterium
CATCATAGCATAAAAAGGTGTTTCTTCTACTAAGATAGTGCCTTCCTGTCCTGCTACCAATTCCTGTACAACCTCGGTTTCCGTTGTTAAAACCGAAATCTTAGAATTATGCGTCGTTCGATCATACCCTACAAACTGAGAAGTAATTGTTACATCAATTTTATCATAAACAGTGGCATCTGCCCCCATATAATTGGTTACCGTATGGGCATTTTGCGCTGTTTCCCGCTGTACTGCCATTGCTTTTTGAAATCCTGCTTCATCAATAGTAAATCCTTTTTCCTCTAAAATTTCCTGTGTCAAATCCAATGGAAATCCATACGTATCATATAGCTTAAATGCATCTTCCCCGCTTAATGTTTTTACACCTTTTTCCATACAGGCTTTTTCCATATCAGCAAGAATCGTTAAACCTTGATCGATTGTTTTATTAAATCGTTCTTCTTCTACGGTCAGCAGTTTTAAAATATATTCCTGTTTCTCTTCCAATTCAGGATAACCATCTTTTGACTCTGCAATTACTGTTTTGCAAAGTTCGGCAAGAAATAGTCCTTGTATTCCCAAAAGCCGCCCATGTCTTGCTGCACGGCGAAGCAGTCGGCGAAGCACATAACCCATTCCCTCATTAGAAGGGATAATTCCATCCGAAGTCATAAATGTAACAGAACGGATATGATCGGTAATCAAACGAATCGATATATCCTTTTTTGCATCTGTCTGATAAGTAACCTGTGCCAATTCACAAATTCTGTCACGAATCGCTTTCATCGTATCAATGTCAAAAACAGAATCTACATTCTGCATTACCACTGCCAAACGCTCTAATCCCATACCAGTATCAATATTTTTATTTTCCAGTTCAGTATAGTGATGGTTTCCGTCACTTTCAAACTGAGTAAATACATTATTCCATACTTCCATATAACGGTCACAGTCACAACCTACTTTACAATCCGGCTTTCCGCAGCCATAGGCAGCTCCTCTGTCATAATAGATTTCCGAGCAAGGACCGCAAGGACCTGCCCCATGTTCCCAGAAGTTATCACAATCTCCGTTTTCATCCCGATAGAAACGAGTAATTTTTTCGGCAGGGACTCCTACTTGTTTTGTCCAAATTTCAAACGCTTCCTCATCTTCACTATAAATAGAAGGATAGAGCCGTTCTGGATCCAATCCAAGAACCTTAGTTAAAAATTCCCAAGACCAAGCAATCGCTTCTTTTTTAAAATAATCTCCAAAGGAAAAATTTCCAAGCATTTCAAAAAAAGTCAAATGTCTCGCTGTTTTTCCTACATTCTCAATATCTCCGGTACGAATACACTTTTGACAGGTTGTTACCCGCCGTTTCGGCGGAATCTCCTGTCCCGTAAAATATGGCTTTAATGGTGCCATTCCTGAATTAATCAATAATAAACTTTTATCATTCTGCGGTATTAAAGAAAAGCTGTTCATTTTTAAATGATCTTTACTTTCAAAAAATTCTAAAAACATTCTCCGCAGTTCGTTTACGCCATAGCTTTTCACAATATTTCCTCCTCAAACGTTTAATTTGGAACACCAGTTTTTTTGCTGTCATTTCTATCTCTTAATTTTTTTCCTGAAATTACCGCCGCTACAATCACCGCCAGCAGTCCAACCGCCGCTATTCCATAATTAAACAATGCATTTAAAAAATTTATAAAATCCATATCTGTCAGTCCTCCTTTTTTACTTTTGTCCCTTCTTTTTCAGAACAATATATTTTTATATTCTATAATAGTAGCATATCATTTTTATGATTTCAAGACGATAGGAAGCAAAATTGAATATTTTCTTTTTTATCTGGCTGCTGCCCGTTATGTGCCTTCCATTGAAAAATAAATCTTTTTCAATTTCTATCTTTTATTTGGCTTTTGGAGATAAGATAGGATGCTGCTGAAAAGGATTGGCTTTCACCGGACGCAAGAGGCGGTTTGTTCCTGCCCTTTGCCTGCTCCGCTCCAAACGGTAAGAAAGTCT
>CAJUGZ010000389.1 GCA_910585855.1 uncultured Lachnospiraceae bacterium
TGCATATCCTGCTTCCATGCAGGGTATGCAAAAAAAGGGACGTGTTTAGCCCGGAAAATAGGGAAGAGGACAGCTTATAACTGATAAAATTCTTCCTTACATCAATTACATTTCGCCTGTAATGAGGGCGAATTGCGCCCCGGTTCGGACGGTTGGATGAACCAAAATCAGAAGCCCTAGACTTTCTTACCGTTTGGAGCGGAGCAGGCAAAGGACAGGAGCAAACCGCCTCTTGTGTCCGGCGAAAGCCAAAACCACCCTTTTTTCGACAACATCCTATTTCCAAAAACCCAATTTTTTCTCATAAAAATGTCAGAATAGTTCTAGTTACATAAAAGAAAATTTTTCTCAAATTGCGGCAATTACACTGCTACTAAAATAAATTAAAGTAAAATTTACTTGACGCATCCTAAAAGTGCGCTATAATTTAACTGTGATCCATCAATTTACAAACGAATCAAATCACACATTTGGAGGAACTATGTCTGAACAAGATTTATTTGAAACTACTCTTCCGGTTGCACCTCTTAAGATTGCAGCCCTTGCCGGCAGTACAGAACTTGCCGAAAAGATCAATACTCATCTGGTAAACTCCCGCCATGCACGCTCGACCGACGGCAGCCTGCCATTTCACTTTCAGGGCTATCTGACCAATACCTATCTGTTAGAAACTGCCTGCCCTCGTTTCGGCACAGGTGAAGCAAAAGGTATTATCAAAGAAAGTGTTCGTGGAAGTGATCTATTTATTATGGTAGATGTAGGAAATTACAGTCTGACCTATTCAGTCTGCGGACAAAAAAATCATATGTCACCAGATGATCACTATCAAGATTTAAAACGTATCATCTCTGCTTCTATTGCCAGCGCACATCGGGTCACTGTTATTATGCCATTTCTCTATGGCAGCAGACAGCACAAACGTGCCAAACGGGAATCACTAGACTGTGCATTGGCTCTTCAAGAACTAATTAATATGGGAGTATCCAACATTATTACCTTTGATGCACACGATCCACGTGTAGCCAATGCAATTCCCCTACATGGTTTTGATAACTTCACTCCGCCTTATCAATTTATCAAAGCAATTCTCTGCAAAGAAACCAATCTATTGATTGACAGCGATCATCTTGTAGTGATCAGTCCAGATGAAGGAGCAATGCATCGTGCAGTATACTTTGCCAACGTAATCGGAATCGATATGGGCATGTTTTACAAACGCCGGGACTATTCCACCACAATAGACGGAAAACATCCAATTGTAGAACATGAATTTCTCGGCAACAACATAAACGGAAAAGATATTATTATTATGGATGATATGATTGCCTCTGGAGAACGTATGCTAGATACCGCCCGTGCAATCAAAGAAAGAGGTGCAAACCGCATTTTTATCTGCGCCACATTCGGAATCTTTACCAACGGTTTAGAACAATTCGACGAATACTACCAAAAAGGCTATATCAGCTATGTTGTCACTACTAATCTAACTTACCGCAGTGACGAACTACGCAGCCGTCCATACTATCTAGAAGCCGATATGAGCAAATTTCTAGCAATGATTATTGATGCCTTAAACCATGATATAGGCATCGGAGTAGTAATGACCCCTACTCAAAAGATACAGCACCTATTAGACGAATACAACCAAGAACTAAAAGCCGAACTAAACCTATAAAATCTTTTATAAAAAAATCTTCTAAAGTCACAACAAAAATTTAAAAAATCCGAATCAAACAAAAATCAAAATCTGATTCGGATTTTTTATTCCAATTCCATCCATATATAGATTTAAAAATTAATAGTTAGAAAAGTAATGAAATTCGCTTTTTTTCGTTCAGAAGCCAAGAAACAGCCAGATGCTGGAACGGGATGCTGCCTGCAGTGACTTCGTAAAAAAGTTAGAAGTTCTTAGGTTTCTGCTGAAAATCTAGAATTTTTTGCACATACTGCTTCCATGCAGTGTGTGCAAAAAAAGG
>CAJUGZ010000390.1 GCA_910585855.1 uncultured Lachnospiraceae bacterium
GCACCCCGGTCTGTCCGGTTGGAGAAAGGAAAAGGCAGAAGTCTTAGAACTTCTTGCTTTTTGGAAGCCGGAACAGCAGGCTGCCCACCGTTTTCGAATCTGGCGTCCTCTGCATCCTCTGACCTCCCCCCTGTCACTGTACTATATCATTCCAAGGACCATTTTGTCCGCTCTCTGGTCCAGAAGGTCCTTCAATACTTTCCGGTTCTGGAAGCGTAGTAGTCGGCTCCTCCGGCTGTGTTGTCGTTTCTATCTCTACCGGTGTCCCATCTGGATTCGTTTCCTGTGGTACGGGTAAGGTTTCTACTGGTGTTCCGTCTGGATTCGTTTCCTGTGGCACAGTTTCTACCGGTGTTCCATCTGGATTCGTTTCTATTGGCACAGTTGCTGCTTCCAAATGAATGGTACAAGGTACATTTAAACTAGACGGCATCATATAAGGGGTATCCCCAGAATTTCCAACTGAAGCTGCTGTTCCGCCTGCATTTCCATTTGTATGCTCTGCACTGATAAATACTCGTGTCGATACACTCTCCGGCGGACAAAATTCTCCGGCAATCTGTCCACTCTCATTACATACCGTAATTCTAATATGATTTTCACAGTACTCTGTTGGCACAGTTCCCTTTGCAAAATACTCTGTCCGAAGCATCGATCCTCTCGGATCGCTGTTGCATACTCCATCTACCGGCAATTTCCCAGACTTTGCACAAATTGTTGCTCTCTCGATTCCGTCTGGTACAGGAAAATCTTTATTTTCAAGCCCTTCATGTACCTTTGTCATAATCTTTGACCAAAAAGCCCGATGATAACTTGCATAGCTTCCAGACTGTGGTTTATTTTCATCATATCCTGACCAAATTCCAGCGGTATAATAAGGAGTATATCCAACAAACCAAACATCATTATAATCCGAAGTCGATCCTGTCTTTCCTACTGACATCATACCGGGAATTGCCGTTGCTGTACCAGTTCCTCCGGTTACTACATCCCGCATTGCATTGGTCAGCAAAAAGGCGGTTGTTTCTTTAATCACACGATGTTTTTCCGGCTGGTTATCTAAAAGCACCACTCCATTGTGATCTAATACTTTTGTATAAAGAATCGGCTGTGTATAAACACCGCCATTTGCAATCGCCGCATAAGAAGCTGTCATCTCCAAGTTGGTTACTCCCTTCGTAATCCCTCCAAGTGCCAGTGCATAACCAATATCTGTAAATGAAGTTCCGTCTGCATTTACCTGATTTTCTACCAGCGTAGTAAAACCAAAATTCTTTAGATAACTAAATCCTAAACTTGGTGTAATATCCACCATAGTTTTTACCGCTACGACATTAACTGAACGGCGGATCGCCTCTCGAATTGTCATAAAACCGTCATAAGAGCGGCTTACATTTTTAAACGGCGTCCCGTCTGGAGCTTTATAATTATCTTCATCATACTGTACAGAAGCCAATGTAAATCCGGCTGTATCCAATGCCGCTGCATAAGTCGATACAATCTTAAAAGTAGAACCCGGCTGTCTGGTCGTATCGGTTGCACGATTTAGGGAACGGCTGGTTTCCTTCTGCCCTCTTCCCCCTACCAGTGCCTTTACCTCTCCGGTATACTGATCCATAATCACAAAAGAAGACTGTGGCTGCGGCGTATAATACAGATTTTCCCCCAATTCAATATCGGAAGCTGCCAGATGATTCTTTTTAAATATAGCAATCCGCTCGTCAATTTCCTCTTTGGAATCAAAAATCAATTTAAACAGCTTTGAAGCCTCTATCCCGTTTTCTTCATCTCCTTTTCGAAAATAAGATTCCAACGACCGCTCACTATAATTGGTTTTCGTTCCGTCCTCATGCTGAACTGACCAAGCCCATGACATAGAATACTGTGTTCCCTCCGGGAAATTTGATTCATCCAAATAGGCTTCATCTACAATATCCTGAATCTTTTGATCCTGACAGCTA
>CAJUGZ010000391.1 GCA_910585855.1 uncultured Lachnospiraceae bacterium
TTTTGGAAACGTGGAACAGCAGGCGGTTCACGGTTTTCGAATCTGGCGTCCCCCTCCCCCAAAAATTTTAAACCCCTATATCACTATCTGCCTCAAACCAAAATTCTACCCCATTTTCCAAATTCCGCACCCCATACTCCTTATGATGTGCCTCCATAATTGCCTTTACAATCGAAAGCCCTATCCCGCTCCCTCCATATTCTCTTGTCCTTGCCTTATCCACCTTATAAAATTTAATCCACACTTTATCCAAATCCTCTTCTGGAATCCGATTCCCCGTATTAAAAACACAAACCCGCACCGTATGCTCATTTTTTACCAAAGAAACCACTATCTTTTTTTCATTTGCTGCATAATGAATGGCATTACTGATATAATTCGTAATCACTTCCTCTATCTGATACTCATCTCCCCATACAAAAACTGGCTCTTTCTGCTTTAATTCCACCGTAATCTGATTCTGCCGACACAAAATCTCAACTGACTGTATTACTCCGGCAAGCAAAGCCGTTATATCAAATCGCTCCATTGCAATCTGATCCTGTCCAAACTCAAGCTGATTTAAAGTCAAAAGTTTTTTTACCATCTTATTCATCTTATTTGCTTCATCCATAATCACTTCACAATAAAACTCCCTGCTCTGTGCATCCTCATTAATCTCCTCCGCAAGTCCCTCTGCATACCCTTGAATCAATGCAATCGGTGTCTTTAATTCATGTGACACATTTGATAAAAATTCCTTCCGCATTTCATCTACCTGAATCTTTTGTTCTATATCTTTTTGAAGCTCATTATTTGCCGATTTTAGCTCGGAAATCGTACTCTCCAATTTCTTAGAAAGTTCATTCATACTCTGTCCAAGAACCCCAATCTCATCCTTATCATGCCTCTCATACTTTGCCTCAAAATCCAAATTAGACATTTTACGGGATAACTCTGCCAATTCCATCAAAGGCTGAACCAAACGCCGAGTCATCGCTGTAGAAATCAAAATCGCAAGCACACTTACCACTACTCCCACATATGCCACAAAACGATTTGAAATATCTACACTTTCCCGAATACTCTCCAAAGGAATCCGAAGTAGCATATATTCCCGCATATTCGGCTCTACCCCATAAAGTTCCAAAAAAGCAGTAGAAAACCGATTATCTTCATTCCGAAAAATACTATAATTCTCCTCCTGCTTCAAAGTAACTGCATTATTATCAATCCCAAACAAATAAGGCATAACCAAATCCTGCAGTGTCTGTGCCTTATTTACATTATAATAAATCGGCTTTAACACCCCCGTATTCGCATCCAAAATAATATAAGTAATATTTGACTTTTGACACAGCCCCTCCAATTCCAGCGCCACCTCATCCGTCCTTTTATTACTCTGCACCAATTCACACATACTAAAATACACATTCTCCAACTTTGTCTGCTTACTAATCAAATAATACCCCTCCAAAAACCGATTATTAATAAACAAAAGCAAACAAATTGTCCCAGTTGTCGCAAACAAAAGCAGCACAATAATCTTCATCCGAATCGAGTGCTGCGTCCTCTCTGCAATTTCCCTTATTCTCTTCATTCCTTCACCTTATATCCTTCTTTAAACACAAAAAGACAAAAAAACACTTATTAACCATCACCCTTTCCCACTTTTGAAGATAGGATAGTGGCTTTCACCGGATGCGAAAAGCGGTTTGCTCCTCGCTGTTGGTTAAATAGCAGTAGAAATAATATTTTATTACAGAACAAATTTTCCGCAAAATTTGGATCCCATTCTTTTTTTATTCCGGTGTCAAAAAACAGCCAGATTCGAAAACGGTAGGCAGCCTGCAGTAACTTTGGAAAAAAGTTAGAAGTTCTTAGACTTCTGCTCGAAAACCTAAGATTTTTTTCACATCCTGCTTCCATGCAGGGTGTGAAAAAAAAGGGGTGTG
>CAJUGZ010000392.1 GCA_910585855.1 uncultured Lachnospiraceae bacterium
CCTGCTTCTATGCAGGGTATGCAAAAAAAGGGGCGTGTTTAGCCCGGAGGATAGAAAAGCGGATGTTTTATGGTTGATAAAACCCTTCCTTACACCAATTACGTTTCGCCTGTGGTGAGGGCGAATTGCGCCCCGGTTCGTCTGGTTGGATGAACCGAAATCAGAAGCCCTAGACTTTCTTACCGTTTGGAGCGGAGCAGGCAAAGGACAGGAGCAAACTGCCTCTGGCGTCCGGTGAAAACCAACCCTTTCCGGCAGCATCCGATCTCCAAAGATCAACTAAAAAATAGAAACAGGATAAACTTACAAAATCATAAAAATATGAAATCGTGAATTGGTATGCGATTTTCACTTTGAAACTGTCAGAATTGCAAAAAATCAATTTAAAACTATCATAAAAATGAGGCATTTTATAAAAATTTTAGTTTATAAGTTTATCCTGTTGCCCTATACGAATAATACAGACAAAACCGGAAAATCTATTTTATAATTATAAATTCCTATGATATACTAAAATAGACAAAAAAAGACAAAAACCACTGCCGCAAAAACAAAAGTTACTCTCTGCGGCTGTCAACTATAATTAAAAAGGAGATCCATCATGCAAAAAACATCTGCAAAAAGAAAAACACAAAAGATGACCGAAGGCAGTCCTTTTCTTACTATTTTGCTATTTGCCCTGCCAATGATTCTCTCTAATCTATTCCAGCAATTTTACAATGTAATTGATACCCTAATTGTCGGAAATCGTTTAGGAACAGACGCCCTCGCCGCAGTAGGAAGTGCAAGCAGCATTACCGCTGTCTTTGTACAGCTCTCTACCGGTTTTGCATTAGGCGGCTCAATCGTAATCTCCCAATACTTCGGTGCTGGAAAAACAGATAAAATCTGGCAATGTACTACAACACTAACTATTTTTTCTGCTGGAATTGCTCTGCTGTCTACGATCGGCATCTGGATTTTTGCCCGTCCAATCTTTCTATGGATTCGTACTCCTTTCGAAATTATTGATATGGGAGTCAGTTATCTGCGCCTTTATTTTTTAGGATGTATTCCTATTTTTATCTATAATGCATTAAACAGCGTCTATGTAGCACTAGGCAATTCCAAAACCCCGCTGCGCTTTTTAATTATTTCTTCTGTAACTAATATTTTGCTTGATCTCTTTTTTATTATTTTCCTGCACCAAGGAGTTGGCGGTGCTGCCCTTGCCACAGCTATTTCCCAATTACTGGCAGCTATTTTGGCAATCATTGATATACCTAAACTGCTTCAAGAATTTCACCATACTCCTTCTAAACCTCTCTTTGAAAAAAAACTATTGTTTTCTATGCTACGCTTTGCACTGCCTTCTGCCCTGCAGCAATCCATTGTATCGGTTGGCTCTGTTATCGTACAAGCTACTATCAATAGTTTTGGTTCTGCTGTAATCGCCGGAAGTGCTGCTGCCGCAAAAGTAATCAATCTGGCATCCACCATTCCAATTAACTACAGCAATGCATTTTCTAACTATGTCGGACAAAATATCGGAGCAAACAAAGAAGAACGAATCAAACCGGGGCTTCAAGCTTCTCTGATAAGCTGCGGCTTTCTCACTCTGCTGCTTACTATTATCTTCGAATGTTTCCCCGAACACATTATAAAACTATTTGTAAAAGACACAGAAGCAGAAATAACTCAAGTCATTGCCGTAGGAAGCAGCTACATTCAAGTAGTTGGTGCTTTCCTTCTTGTATTTTCTACCTTTATGCTGGTAAAAGCCACTTTTAAAGGAAGTGGTGATATGAGCTGGTTTATTCTTACCACACTGCTTAGCTTTTTCATTCGGCTCTTTTTAACGATTGGATTTGCACCGATTGTTGGAGTAGATATGATT
>CAJUGZ010000393.1 GCA_910585855.1 uncultured Lachnospiraceae bacterium
AGGTTTTCGAGCAGAAGTCCAAGAACTTCTAACTTTTTTCCAAAGTCACTGCAGGATGCCTACTGTTTTCGAATCTGGCTGTTTCTTGACCTCGAAACAAAAAAGAATGAACCGCCTCTGGCGTCCGGTGAAAGCCAACCTTTTCCGGCAGTATCTTATTTCCAAAAGCTGAATGAAAAATAGAAACAGGATAAACTTACAAAGTTACTTTATAAAAATTTTAGTTTGTAAGTTTATCCTGAATTTTGAATGGAATCTCTTGAAATAAAAAAAAGAGTATGATAGAATAGAACACGTAGTTGGAAAAAGAATAAGATATCAAATAGAAGAAACAATAGCTGATAAAAAGTCAGCAGAAGGAGCGGCAAATATGAGCAGATTTACATTACCAAGAGATGTATACTATGGAAAGGATTCTTTGGAAGTATTAAAGACACTAAAGGGGAAAAAGGCGATTTTAGTACTTGGCGGCGGTTCTATGAAGAAATTTGGCTTTGTAGATAAAGTAGTTGCTTATCTGAAAGAAGCAGGAATCGAAACACAGTTATTTGAAAATGTAGAGCCAGATCCATCTGTAGAAACTGTAATGAAAGGTGCAGAGGCAATGCGGGCTTTTGAACCGGATTGGATTATTTCAATGGGCGGAGGTTCTCCGATTGATGCAGCAAAAGCGATGTGGGCTTTTTATGAATATCCAGAAACGACATTTGAAGATTTGATTACTCCGTTTAATTTTCCAGAATTAAGACAGAAAGCAAAGTTCCTTGCAATTCCTTCTACATCTGGAACTGCTACAGAAGTTACGGCATTTTCGGTTATTACAGATTATGCAAAGGGAATTAAATATCCACTTGCAGATTTTAATATTACACCGGATATGGCTATTGTAGATCCTGCTTTAGCAGAAACGATGCCAAAGAGTTTGACTGCTTATACAGGTATGGACGCACTGACACATGCGATTGAAGCTTATGTATCTACTTTACATACGGTATTTACCGATCCACTTGCAATTAAGGCAATTCAGATTGTAAACAGTGATTTATTGAAGTCTTTTGATGGAGATATGAACAGCCGTGAACAGATGCACTATGGACAGTGCTTGGCAGGAATGGCATTTTCCAATGCATTGCTTGGAATTGTACATTCAATGGCACATAAGACAGGGGCTGCATTTTCTACCGGACATATTACACACGGTCTTGCTAATGCAATGTATCTGCCATATGTAATTCAGTATAATTCAAAGGTAGAAGAGGCTGCTGTACGTTATGCAGAGATTGCTAATGCGATTGGTATTACCGGTACTACACAGGAGTGTATTAAAGGGCTTCGGGAAAAGATTGTATCTATGAATAATTATATGGGTATTCCAAATACATTAAAAGAATTTGGTATTCAGGAGGACGAGTTTAAAGAAAAACTTGCTGCAATTTCTGCAAATGCAGTAGGAGATGCTTGTACTGGTTCAAATCCTAGAACGATTGATCCGGCTACGATGGAGAAGCTGTTTACCTGCATTTATTACGGAACAGAAGTTGATTTTTAAATTAGAAATGTTTTCGGGGACGGTATAGCTTGCGGGCTATGCCGTTTCTCTATTATTAATGTCATTGAATAAAATACATAAGGAAAATAGTATAAAGTGAAAAAGTGCGGTTGATTTTAAAAGGTCTGATGAAATAAAAGTTTTGTTTTATATAATGGATTGCTGCGATTTTTTGAAAAAAGGTTGGCTTTCACCGGACGCAAGAGGAGGTTTGTTCTTTTTTTGTTCTGGAGTCAAGAAACAGCCAGATTCGAAAACGGTGGGCAGTCTGCAGTGACTTTGGA
>CAJUGZ010000394.1 GCA_910585855.1 uncultured Lachnospiraceae bacterium
TTGGATTTGGAGGAACTTCACTGAAATTTATTATTCGTGAACGAAAGGAAAATCAATAAAATGGAACGGTTACTTTGTATTGGAATCGGTTATCTGTTCGGGCTTTTTCAGACCGGATATCTCTATGGAAGACTGCATGGAATTGATATTCGGGAATATGGAAGCGGCAATGCAGGAACGACAAATGCACTGCGGGTATTGGGAAAAAAAGCAGGGATTATCACTTATTTTGGAGATGCATTAAAAGCGGTATTTGCTGGAATTTTAGTAGAGCTGCTGTTTCAAAAGAGTCATCCTGAGATGATTCGGCTGTTGGTTTTATATAGTGGAATGGGGGTTGTGCTGGGACATAATTATCCGTTTTATCTGCATTTTAAAGGGGGAAAAGGCATTGCGGCGATTTCTGGTATGGCACTTGCCTATGACTGGAAGTTAGCACTTTGTATGATGGTATTGTTTATTGCTGTAGTAGCGGTGACACGGTATGTTTCTTTGGGGTCGATTCTTATGATGGTGTTTTTCTTCGGGCTTTTGGTGGTAAAGGGACAGATGGGATATTACCAGATGAGCCAGAATTATTTATATGAAGTATATTTGGTAGGAGGACTGCTGACTGTGCTTGCGATTGAAAAACATCGGGCAAATATTGGACGGTTGTTAAAGGGCACAGAAAGCAAGCTTGGTGCAAAAAAGAATGTATAGGGAAGGAGAGAGGACAGAATGGCAAAAATAGGGATGATTGGGGCAGGAAGCTGGGGAGTTGCTTTGGCAGTTTTATTGGAGCAGAATGGACATCAGGTAACGATTTGGTCGGCATTGGAAAAAGAAGTACAGACTTTGATAAAGACCAGAGAGTTAGTCAGTCTTCCGGGGGTTCGGCTTTCGGAAAATGTTTTGGTAACAGCAGATTTAGAAACAGCCGTGGCTGGACAGGATGTCTTGGTTTTGGCAGTGGCTTCTGCTTATACCAGAGAGGTTGCTTATCGGGTGGCAAAGTTTGTATCGGATAGACAGAAGGTGGTCAATGTAGCAAAGGGAATTGAAGAGAGAACGCTTTTTACGTTAAGTCAGGTGATAGAAGAAGAAATTCCCTGTGCTGATGTAGCTGTACTTTCTGGTCCAAGTCATGCAGAAGAGGTAGGAAGAGGGCTTCCAACTACTTGTGTAGTAGGAGCAAAGACAAAAGAAACCGCAGAATATCTGCAGAATATTTTTATGAGTCCTGTATTTCGAGTTTATACCAGCCCGGATATTTTGGGAATTGAAGTTGGAGCAGCTTTAAAAAATGTAATTGCACTGGCAGCCGGAATTGCAGATGGGCTTGGATATGGGGATAATACCAAAGCGGCATTGATTACAAGAGGAATTGCAGAAATTGCCCGTCTTGGAATGAAAATGGGAGGGAAACTGCAGACATTTACCGGGCTTTCTGGGATTGGGGATTTGATTGTAACTTGTGCTAGTATGCATAGCCGAAATCGAAGAGCCGGAATTTTGATTGGTCAGGGAAAGACTATGGAAGAGGCGATGGCAGAGGTGAAAATGGTAGTAGAAGGAGTGTATTCGGCAAAGGCGGCGTTGGGGCTGGCTCAAAAATATGAAGTAGAGATGCCGATTATTGAGCAGGTCAATCAGGTGCTTTTTTATGGAAAAACGGCATCGGAGGCGGTGACTGAATTGATGCTGCGGGATAAAACGATTGAACATTCTGATTTGCCTTGGAATTAGTGGACTAGAGGACGCTAGATTCGAAAACCTTGGGCAGCCTGCTGTTCCGGTTTCCAAAAAGTAAGAAGTTCTAAGACTTCTGCAT
>CAJUGZ010000395.1 GCA_910585855.1 uncultured Lachnospiraceae bacterium
CAAAAAAAGGGGCGTGTTTAGCCCGGATGATAGGGAAGAGGATGTTTTATGGTTGATAAAATCCTTCCTTACAGCAGTTTCGTTTTGGCTGTAATGAGGGCGAATTGCGCCCCGGTTCGTCCGGTTGGATGAACCAAAATCAGAAGCCGTAGACTTTCTTTCCGTTTGGAGTGGAGCAGACGAAGAACAGGAGCAAACCGCTTCTGGCGTCCGGTGAAAGAAACTCCTTTCTGGCAGCATCCTTAGTATGTCATTTTATAAAAAGTTTAGTTTAGTTTGTAAGTTTATCCTGAGAATTTTGGATAGGGGTATTGAAAAAAACGGAAAATTGTGGTAGCATAGGAATAGTAAAAGGAAAAGTTTTACTGCATAATCTAAAGTTAAGACAGATGGAACTGTAAGACTGGGTTATGGGTGGCAGCGTGGTATTTCCGGGATACGGATATTCTGGCAATGGCAAGGAGGTATGAATATGGCAGGATTTACAGTGAACAATTTTGGTTTATTTGGTGGTTCTGGCTCTTCGTCTGGGGATTGGATGGGCAATTTATTAAGCATGACAGCGGATTATAACAGTATACGGAGCGGTGCTTATTCTAAATTGCTGAAAGCGTATTATGGGAAGGATTCGTCTTCTTCTAATACTAATACAAAAGAATCAAGAATTGATAAGTTAAGAAACCAGATAAAGGCAGAAGACGCAGATAAGACTGTTGCAGCAGCAAAATCGGATGCAGATGATTTGAAAAAGTCGGCAAATGTATTGACTACAACAGGAACAAAGTCTCTTTTCCAAGAGAAAGACATTGAAACAAAGGATGAAGAAACAGGTGAAACCGTAACGACAAGAGGATATGATCGGAAAGCAATTACATCAGCAATTAAGAGTTTTGTAAAGGATTATAATGATACTATTGATTCTGGAGCAGATGCAGAAAATACTACAATTCTTCAGAAGACATTATCTATGACACAGATTACAAACAGTAACTCAAAACTGCTTGATAAGGTTGGTATTACGATTGAAAAAGGAAATAAACTGAAAGTGGACGAAGAAAAACTGAATGAAGCAGATATTAGTACATTAAAGACTTTATTTAATGGAGCTGGTTCTTATGCTGCTCAGATTGGTACAAGAGCAGGACAGATTTCTTCGGCAGCAGTAAGTGCTTCCTTGAACTCTTCGCTTTATACTTCAGGTGCATCTTATAATAAGAATTACTATAACAGTATGTTTGATTATGGTATTTAAAAAGTGAATAGGAGAAATTGAGTAGGGAAGATTTTCCCTACTCGCTGCACCGCTGATACGCCATTCTAGTGGCATATTTCTTTTGTATCGACGTGTGCATAAAAAAAGGACGGAAACAAAGATTCCGTCCTTTTTATATAGTAAAATTTATAAGAAAGAGTCTGTTTTAGTAAAAAAGAAAATAAAAAGCAGATAACGGGAATCGAACCCGCCTCTTCAGCTTGGGAAGCTAACATTCTACCGATGAACTATATCTGCAATAAATTATATTAATTATTATATCTGTTAGTTTTGAAAAAAGCAAGTATTATTTTAAAGTTTACAAATTTTTTATATTTTTTTGGTGGTGAGAACGCCGAAATCCAAAGGAAGGTCTGCACTGAGCCCGCTTTCGCTTAGCATTTCCTATTTTC
>CAJUGZ010000396.1 GCA_910585855.1 uncultured Lachnospiraceae bacterium
CTTCGCCACTCGATCACTTCTGCAAGGTGCTCCTGTCTTAATCTGCCCGGCATTAACTGCCACTGCGAAATCAGCTATAAACGTATCCTCTGTTTCCCCGCTGCGATGAGAAATAATCGTCCGATATCCAGATCGCTGTGCCAATTCAATCGTATCCATAGCTTCTGAAACTGTTCCAATCTGATTGACCTTCACTAAAACTGCATTTCCTGCCCCAAGAGAAATTCCCTTTTCCAACCTCTTTGTATTGGTAACAAACAAATCATCTCCGACAAGCTGTACCCGTTCACCAAGCTCTCGTGTCATCTCTACCCATCCGTCCCAATCTTCCTCATGAAGCCCGTCCTCAATCGAAACCAAAGGAAACTGCTCTGTCAATTTTCTATAATAATCGATCATTTCCCGTGCCGAACGAACCACAGTCTTTCCGCTCATCCGACTCTCTCCGGGAAAGATATACGTTTTACTCTTTTCGTCATAAAGCTCACTGGCAGCCGCATCCATCGCAAATACAATATCCTTTCCGGTCTGATACCCTGCCTTTTGTGTCGCCTTTGTCAGATATTCAAATACAGTAAAAGCATCCTTTACATTCGGTGCAAATCCACCTTCATCCCCTACAGCCGTTACATGCCCGTCCTCTTTTAAAATTGTCCGAAGATGATGATAAATTTCAGTAATCATCCGAAGCCCTTCCCGATAGCAGCAAGCCCCAACCGGCATAATCATAAACTCCTGCCAGTCCAAATCAGAAGTTGTATGAGCCCCGCCATTGCAGACATTACTCATAGGAACAGGAAGCTGCTTTGCACCTGTCCCACCCAAATAGCGATATAAAGGCAGTTCTAAACTATTTGCCGCTGCCTGCGCTACAGCCATAGAAATCCCAAGAATTGCATTTGCACCAAAATTTCCCTTATTTTCACTTCCATCCGCTTCAATTAAAAGTCGATCAATTTGATGCTGATCCACTGCATTTTTATGAAGAACTGCCTGTCTAAGCTCTTTATTCACATAGGATACGGCTTTTTGTACCCCTTTTCCCTGATAACGTTCTTCCCGATCCCGAAGTTCTACCGCTTCAAACTTTCCGGTGGAAGCACCAGACGGCACAGCAGCCCGTCCCCTGCTCCCATCTGCTAAAGTAACTTCTACTTCCAAAGTCGGATTTCCTCTTGAATCAAGAATCTCACGCCCAAACACTTCTACAATTTCCATATATTCCTGCATAGCTGTTTTCCTCCTAATTTCCATATCTATTATTTTATGCATATCTTTCCCTTTTTTCTGAATTTTTATGCCTCCCTTAAAAAATACATTTTTAGGACGCCAGATTGGAAAACGGTGGGCAGCCTGCTGTTCCGGTTTCCAAAAAGCAAGAAGTTCTAAGACTTCTGCCTTTTCCTTTTCCCAACCAGACAGACCGGGGCGCAATTCGCCCTCATGACAACCAAAACGTAATTGGCTTAAGAAAGGATTTTATCAGCCGTAAGACTATCTCTTTCTTATTCTCCGGGCTAAACACGC
>CAJUGZ010000397.1 GCA_910585855.1 uncultured Lachnospiraceae bacterium
ACCTTCCAGAAAATGCTATGATTGTAGAAGAGATTCTGCGGCAGCGGTTAGAAGGCATCAAAAACGAAAAAGGAGTCTATGTCACACCTGCCTTTCCAAAACTGGTCTATGTATTAGACGAACACAACTGTTTAAAAGGCGGAGAATACGACTATATCACCAAACTTGCCGTAAAATGTTCAGCAAAACGGCTTTACCCGGACTATATCTCAGCAAAAAAAATGCGGGAAAACTATGAAAACAACGTTTTTAGCTGTATGGGCTGCCGCAGTTTCCTAGCACCTTGGAAAGATGAAAACGGAAATTATCAGTTTGAAGGTCGTTTTAATCAGGGAGTAGTCAGCTTAAATCTGCCTCAAATCGGAATTTTAGCAGATAAAGACGAGGACAAGTTCTGGAAGCTGATGGATGAGCGGCTTCAGCTCTGCTATGAAGCGTTGATGTGCCGGCACTATGCACTGGAAGGCACGCTTTCCGATACCAGCCCAATTCACTGGCAGTATGGTGCGATTGCACGATTAGGAAAAAAAGAACCAATTGATAAACTGCTGCATGACGGATACTCCACCATTTCTTTAGGTTATATCGGACTTTATGAAGTTACAAAATTGATGACCGGCGTAAGCCATACCGATCCGGTTGGTACAGACTTTGCTCTCCGTGTGATGCGGCGGATGCGTGCAGCAACCGACTGCTGGAAAAAAGAAACTGGAATCGGATTCAGCCTTTACGGAACACCGGCAGAATCCCTTTGCTATCGCTTTGCCCGAATTGATAAACAGCGGTTTGGAGAAATCCCGGATATTACCGATAAAGGATACTATACCAATTCCTATCATGTAGATGTACGGGAAAAAATCGACGCTTTTACCAAGTTTCAATTTGAAAGCCAATTCCAGACAATTTCTTCTGGAGGTGCAATCTCCTATGTCGAAATCCCTAATATGCGGCATAACCTTTCTGCTTTAGAAGAATTAGTAAAATATATCTATGACAATATTCAATATGCCGAGTTTAACACAAAATCAGATTACTGCCATGTCTGCGGATTTGACGGAGAAATTGAAATCAACGATAACTTTGAATGGGAATGTCCAAATTGCCATAATAAAGATCAAAACAAAATGAACGTCACCCGGAGAACTTGCGGATATCTTGGAGAAAATTTCTGGAACGTCGGAAAAACAAAAGAAATTAAAGCTCGTGTACTTCATTTGTAAAGAAGGACGCTGGAAGCGGAAGGGAGGTCTATTCTGAATTTGGAGTAGACCTCCCTTTGGATTTCGGCGTCCTCTGAATTTTAGTGTCCCCATCTAAAATAACATTTTTTTGTACTTCAATAAGTCTTTTAGAGGACGCCAGATTCGAAAATGGTGAACCGCCTGCTGTTCCGGCTTCCAAAAAGTAAGAAGTTCTAAGACTTCTGCATTTTTATGCATCCAACCGGACA